>NZ_BAABCY010000010.1:0-41801 GCF_039539345.1 Snuella lapsa
GCGCTGTAAAACTGAAAATATTCATAGAGACACTGTTTTTTCAAAAATAACCCTATTTTTTGAATTATGATATATTACGGATATTCAATTATCATTTCACTTAATTCTTTACTTGATTCAATAAGTTCTAATTCTGTAATAAAGTTTAAATCAAAAGATATAAGTAATTGTGTTTCTATTTCATAAGCTGAACCTAAAGTAATTTCAAGAAAACGACAAAAGTCCTTATTGGATTTTCTGGAAGATCCTTCAGCAATATTTGAAGGGATGGATACGGAAGCTCTTCTTAATTGGTTGGTTAATCCAAATTTTTCTGATTCGGGAAACTTAGAAGTTAAGTCGTAAATGTTAGAACAAAAACATCTACTTCTTTTCCATATTTCTAATTCTTTAAATCTATGCATCTATTGAATCTAAAATATCTATTCTCAAACACATTGGTAGTCTAAAAGACTAATAGGGTCTAAGAATCTAATAAAGCCCATATTTAATATTGCTCCATTTCGTTAGGGAAGTCCAACGATTTTACATCGTCAACATATTGAGAGATTGCATTGGTCATATCTTCGTAAAGGTTCATATAACGACGTAGAAAACGCGGATTGAATTCGTGTGTCATGCCTAGCATATCGTGAAGTACTAACACTTGACCATCAACACCATTTCCAGCTCCAATACCAATAATAGGGATACTAACGTTTTCGGCCACTTGTTTTGCTAGCTTGGCAGGTATTTTTTCAAGAACAATGGCAAAACACCCAACACGTTCTAGCATTTTAGCATTTTCAATAAGATCTAATGCTTCCTGCTCTTCCTTGGCACGAACGGTATAGGTACCAAATTTATAAATAGACTGTGGTGTTAAGCCCAAGTGCCCCATAACGGGAATACCAGCATTTAGGATACGTTTAATGGAGTCTTTAATTTCTTTACCTCCTTCAACTTTCACAGCATGGGCACCACTTTCTTTCATGATTCTAATGGCAGATCGTAAGGCTTCCTTGGGGTCGCTTTGGTAGGTTCCAAAAGGTAAATCGACTACAATTAAGGCCCTGTCTATGGCTCTAATTACGGAAGACGCATGATAAATCATTTGGTCTAATGTAATAGGGAGTGTGGTTTCGTGTCCAGCCATAACGTTACTAGCCGAATCACCGACTAAAATGACATCGACTCCTGCACCGTCAACAATCTTGGCCATAGTATAATCGTAGGCAGTAAGCATTGATATTTTTTCACCATTAGCTTTCATATCAACTAATGTTTTAACCGTAATGCGCTTGTATTCTTTTTTAGCCGTAGACATGTCTTTTTATTACTGATTTTGATAGGGTGTAAAAGTAATAAATTAAACTGTTAAACTTTTCTTTAATGGCTTAGTTTCTTAAAAGCGATAAACTATTTTAGTGGGAAAAATAATAACATATGGTACGCGGCATACTTTATTTGATAGTTATAATGACCTCTACATTGTATGGTCAGGAAAATGAAAAGAATAGTGTAAAGGCAACGGTCGACACTTTTTTTGAAGCATTTCATAAAGGAGATACGGTATTGCTTAAATCGGTGATGGCCGATAAAATACGTTTACAAACAGCTTATAGAGATAAGGAAGGAAAAGACGTTTTAGTAACCGATGAACCACAAAAACTTATTGATGCCATTGCAAACAGACCAGCCGACCAAAAGTGGGATGAGCGTCTATTAGAATACAACATTCAGGTAGATGGTAATATGGCCAATGCATGGACGCCCTATGAATTTTGGTTTAACGATAAGTTCAGTCATTGTGGCGTGAATTCTTTTCAGTTATTTAAAGATGGAGAACATTGGAAAATTATTTATTTGATGGATACCAGGCGCAGGAATGGGTGTGGTAATGAATAATTTTTAAAATTAACAATCGGTTAAATTGACACCTACAGCAAGTCCACCTTCAGATGTTTCCTTGTATTTGGTGTTCATGTCTTTAGCTGTTTCCCACATCGTAGAAACCACTTTGTCCAGAGGAACTTTAACGTTGTTAGGATCTGTTTCAAGTGCCAGTTCGGCAGCATTAATGGCTTTGATCGCTCCCATAGAATTACGTTCTATACAAGGTATTTGAACCAAGCCTCCAATGGGGTCGCAGGTGAGTCCCAAATGATGTTCCATGGCAATTTCGGCAGCAACAATAACCTGTTCGGGCGAACCTCCCAATAATTCGCATAAACCAGCAGCGGCCATTGCCGACGACACACCAATTTCTGCCTGACAACCACCCATGGCAGCCGATATGGTAGCGCCCTTTTTAAAAATACTGCCTATTTCGCTAGCTACCAATAAAAATTTCTTGACCTGTTTAAAATCGGCATCGTGATTTTCTATCACCATATAGTACATAAGTACGGCAGGAATAACGCCGGCACTTCCGTTTGTGGGGGCGGTAATCACACGCCCGAGAGACGCATTTACTTCGTTTACCGCCAGGGCAAAGCAGCTTACCCATTTAAGGATCTGACGAAACTTTACTTCGGTTTTGCGTATTACTTGCAACCACGTTTCGGGAGTGTCGTAAGGTAAATTTCCTTTTAGCTTTTGGTGCATGTCATACGCCCTACGTCTAACATTAAGTCCGCCAGGCAGGTTACCTTCGGTATGACACCCTGTATACATACATTCCAGCATGGTATGCCAAATACGCTGTAATTTGGAATTGATTGTATCAATATCCCTAATGGATTTTTCGTTTTCCAGAACCACGTCCGAAATAGGTAAATTTAATTGATGGCAATATTTTAATAACTCACTTCCTGTTTGTGCCGGGTATGGAAAGGTGCAGTTGAAGATGATTTTGTTATTCTCGGCCGATTTTCGTTCTTCCTGTACTACAAAGCCGCCTCCAATGGAATAATAGGTCTCACTAGTTTTAGTGCCTTTGGCAAACGCCGTGAATGTGATGGCATTGGCATGGAATGGTAAAAACGATTTGTTTAGTCTAATATCTTTTTCTGCATCAAACGGTAAAGGCTTTGTATTATTTAGTACCAATGTCTTTGTACTCTTTATAGAAGCAATAATATTGTTTATGTCGTCTACGGGAATATATTCTGGATCGGCTCCACTTAAACCGAGCATTACGGCTAGATCGGTGGCATGTCCCTTTCCTGTTAAGGACAAGGAACCATAGAGATCTACTTCTACTTTTTCAATACTATCGAAGGTATTAGAGGTTTTTAGTTTGTCGATCCATCGTTCAGCTGCCCTCCAAGGCCCTAAGGTATGCGAACTAGAAGGGCCGACACCAATTTTAAGCATGTCAAAAACAGAAATACATTCCATATAAGATTCAATAATTAGATTTTGTTCAAGTTTAGTTTATGCGACAAAAATAGATCTTTAAACAATATGGGATATTAAATTAATATGAATAGTGAAAAAATAACAAATGACAAGGTGTCATATTTTTTGTCATGGCATAATCATTGACATATGTGTTATGAATTTAAAATGAACATTCAACACAATAAAGTATAAGATATTATGAGTAAAATTATTGGAATCGATTTAGGAACAACCAACTCTTGCGTTTCGGTAATGGAAGGTAATGAGCCTGTTGTAATCCCGAACTCAGAAGGTAAGCGTACAACACCGTCTGTAATCGCATTTGTAGAAGGTGGGGAAATTAAGGTTGGTGATCCTGCTAAGCGTCAGGCTGTAACAAACCCTAAGAAAACGGTTTATTCTATCAAGCGTTTTATGGGTAATAAATATTCTGAATCTAAGCATGAAGCAGAACGTGTACCATATACAGTAGTAAAAGGAGATAATGATACACCGCGAGTAGACATAGAAGGCCGTTTATATACGCCTCAAGAGTTATCTGCCATGATTCTTCAAAAGATGAAGAAAACAGCTGAGGATTATTTAGGAACATCGGTAAGTGAAGCTGTTATTACTGTGCCAGCATATTTTAACGATGCACAACGTCAGGCTACAAAAGAAGCTGGTGAAATTGCAGGGCTAAAAGTTCGTAGAATTATCAACGAACCTACAGCAGCAGCCTTGGCTTACGGTATGGACAAGAAAGGTACCGATCAAAAGATAGTGGTATTTGACTTTGGTGGAGGAACACATGATGTATCGATCCTAGAATTAGGAGATGGTGTATTTGAAGTATTGTCTACCGATGGAGATACACACTTAGGAGGTGACGATGTTGATGAAAAAATCATTAATTGGTTAGCCGATGAGTTTAAGGCTGAAGAGAACATGGATTTAAGACAAGACCCTATGTCTCTTCAACGATTAAAAGAAGCTGCAGAAAAGGCTAAGATCGAATTGTCGTCTTCTGAGCAAACAGAAATTAACTTGCCGTATATTACGGCAACAGCCACAGGACCAAAACACTTGGTACGTAGCTTAACACGTTCAAAATTTGAACAATTAATCGATGATTTGGTAAAGCGTACCATCGAGCCATGTCAGTCTGCATTAAAAGCTGCAGGATTGAGCAAAGGCGATATCGATCAAATTATATTGGTAGGTGGTTCTACACGTATCCCAGCTGTTCAAAAAGCGGTTGAGAGCTTCTTTGGAAAAGCACCAAGTAAAGGTGTTAACCCAGATGAGGTTGTATCGCTAGGAGCTGGTATTCAAGGTGGTGTTTTAACAGGTGATGTTAAGGACGTATTGCTTTTAGATGTAACGCCTTTATCACTTGGTATTGAAACAATGGGGAACGTAATGACAAAACTTATTGAAGCCAATACAACCATTCCTACTAAAAAATCACAGGTATTCTCTACAGCCGCCGATAATCAGCCATCAGTAGAAATCCATGTGCTACAAGGAGAGAGAGCTATGGCAGCAGATAATAAGACTATTGGTCGTTTCCATTTAGATGGTATCCCACCAGCACAAAGAGGGGTGCCTCAAATTGAAGTGACTTTCGATATCGACGCCAACGGTATTATTCACGTAACTGCTACAGATAAAGCAACTAATAAAACGCAAAACATTCGTATTGAAGCTTCTTCAGGTTTAACGGAAGAAGAAATCGAAAAAATGAAAGCGGATGCTGAAGCAAATGCCGAAGCCGATAAAAAAGCAGCCGAGAATGCTAAGAAGTTAAACGAGGCGGATTCTATGATCTTCCAAACAGAAAAGCAATTAGCTGAATTTGGTGATAAGTTATCTGATGATAAAAAGAAACCTATCGAAGATGCTTTAGAAGAACTTAAAAAAGCTTATGAAACTAAAGATGTAGCCGTTATTGAACCAGCTTTAGAGAAAATAAACGAAGCTTGGAAAGTTGCATCCGAAGAAATGTACAAGGCACAAGCCGAAGCACAGCAGCAACAAGGTGGTGGTGATGCTCCTGGACCAGATGCAAGTCAAAATGGACAGGGAGAAGGAAGTGATGTTGAAGACGTGGACTTCGAAGAGGTGAAATAATATTTGAAGCTAGAAGGTAGAAGACGGAAGTTGGATGTCATAAAGGCTTAAATTAGAATAAAGGCGCAACTAGAAATGGTTGCGCTTTTTGCTTGTATGTATAAGCTGCTACTTAATCAGGTACTTCTTCACCAAAATCATTGGGAATTCCCAAACCGCTTCATTTCTTCAAGGGGTTCTATAATGGCCTCGTTTTGCCAAGCTGCTGTATCGAAAGCACTTAATTGTGTAAAAGGAACTTTATTTTCTTGTTTTATTTTACTAAAACTTTCCAGATCACACTTGTCCATTGCGGTTAGTAAGAATTCCTCTTTGGTATGGCTATCACCTTCAATTTTAAAGCCAAAGCCTACCTTATTTTTCTGCGGACTGTTTTCAATAAGTTTAAAATCGCGGTTTATGTAAAAATAGCTTCCCTTAACACGCTTAATGTATTTAGGTTGGTAGGTGCTATCACTTTGTTTTTCGAAAATATAAGAGCCTTCGCTAAGGTTATCAATGTACTTAATACCTAATAGCAAGCGTAGATTGAACTTGCTGCCGTGCCTTGATTTGTAGTAACTATAATCTACTCGGGTAATAGCATAATCACTATTGTTCACTACAAGTGTACCCGTTAATTTAGATTTGGCTTTTCTGGGTTTAAAACCAATAACGAAAACCCGTTCATTGCCGTTATAATTAATGTCATTTAATGCATACTCATACAGCTCGGGGTTTATAACAGTTTTTAAAAAAGACATATTGCTAAAGGTTCCCTTTTTTACCAGTGATCCTATACTGTGCTTTAAGTCGCTTACATTAATGGTTTTACTCTTGTCGCTTTTAAATTCTTCATCGTTTAAAGACATGGAGTCTTCAACTTTAAAAAGCCCTGTTTTTACCTTGTAGGTTTTAGTTGTGTCCAGATATTTTAAAACCAAGGTTTTGGCTTTGTTTTCAATATTTTCAATGGAAAAATCTTTTTTATGATCCAATAGTTTCGTGACTTTTTGAACAGCCATTTTACTACTGTCCTGATTAAGTGTGTGAAGCACAGCTTTAACATCAGTAAAATGTACAATGTTACTGTTAATAATGGTATTGGTGAGTTGTGTGAGATCGGTATTGGCCTTATCTATATTTTTGGATGATACATGTGAGGCCTTTTCAATTTCGAAATCCAAATGCTTAAAGTCGACATGTCCCGAAGTTCGGTAAAATAAGTTATAAGTATTTAAGTCTATATTGTAATTCTTGTCAATGTGTCGCTTTACTCTAGCCATGATAGAGTCTATGTGGGGTCTTTTATTGCTTAAGTGTACTGCGTCGAGTTGGTTTAAGGCTTCGTTTAATGTAATAATATAATTAAGGTTTTTTATATTTTCAATGCTAAGCGTTTTGGATTCATATCCCATGCAGGAAATCGTTATAGTACTAATGTTGCTATGTGAAATATTGATAGAAAAGTAGCCTTCCTCGTTAGAAATAACGCCGCTGTAATTACTCATTTTTACTGTGGCATAGGCAATGGGAGTACTGTTGGAAGCGGCAATAATTTTAGCGGTAATTGTTTGTGAAAAAGCAGAAAAATGAATGGTGAGGGCAACTGCAAGTAGTAAAACGTTCTTCATAAATAAGCTAGTTTTATAAAAATGACGATTTAGGCTATAGATTGTTACAAATTATTATTAAAGGTTTACATAAGGACATAGGAGGTAGATGTTTTAGCAGAATCAGAAAAAAATAATGCACGGAATTATTGGCATTCCATTAGTAAGAAGCATCTTATTTTATATTTTTAAAGCAAAAACCAAAATAGAACAAAGAGTATGAACTTTTCAAAATATATAGTAATGTTATTATGTGTTCTCTTTATGAAGAACACTGTTAATGGACAAAATGGCTACGAGGCTCCAAAGCTTTCAAATAAAGATTCGTGGTCACTAATATTATTGCCAGATCCACAAACCTATATGAAGTTTGGGAGGAATCAAGGTATATTCGAGCTTATGACGGGATGGATTGAAGAAAATATAGAAGCCTTAAATATTAAAATGGTCTTGTGTACTGGCGATTTGGTTGAGCAGAATGAATTACTGGTGACCGATAAGATTAATGGAAATAGGCCGAGTAGGGAGCAGTGGCTTACTATATCGAAAGCATTTGATAAGCTAGATGGAAAGGTACCTTATATTTTAGCTGCCGGGAATCATGATTTTGGTTATAAAAATATAGAAAATAGAAAATCAAATTATAATACCTATTTTCCAGCCCACAGAAACTTGTTAAATGCCAAACAACTAAAAGAAGTTACGAATAATATTGATGGATTGCCCACTGTTGAAAATGCTGCTTACGAATTTATTTCTCCACACGGACGTAAATTCCTTTTTCTTAATTTAGAATTTGCTCCAAGAAATGCGGTAATAGAATGGGCAAAAAAGGTTTCCGACAAGGAAGAATATAGCGATTATACACTAGTGGTACTGACACATTCGTATTTGAATGCTGAAAACAAACATATTGAAAAAGAAAATTATCCTATTGAAGATGGTAATTACGGAAAGGCCATATGGGAAAAATTGGTGCAACCATCCTCCAATATTCAAATGGTTTTTTCTGGACATATTGGGGCTTCCAACGATTTTAAAAAGCATGTAGGATACCGTGTAGACACAAATTCTGCCAACAAAAAAGTAAATCAGATAACATTTAACGCACAAGCATTAGCGGGCGGTTGGCACGGTAACGGAGGTAATGGTTGGTTGAGAATTCTTGAATTCCTACCAGACAAAAAAACGGTAAAAATGCATACGTTTTCGCCTTTATTTGCTATTTCTCCAGAAACAAAGAGTAAGGCTTGGAACAAAGAACCTTATAATGATTTTTCATTTCAATTGGATTGAAGTTAGTATTGGATATTTAATTTAATACTTTTCAATACCATCCAAAGCTTTTGCAGCAAGATCGTTTCACAGCCAGATAAAAAACTTACTGAAAATAAACCAGTCTAATTTCTTAAATACAAAGCATAGTGGTCTTTAGTCTATTTTTCGGATAGCTAGCAAATACTTTTATTAATCTAAAAGCAGTTAAAACGTTTATGGTTATGTATTAAAGTCATACTTTTGAGCGATTATAAACAGAATCATGGTATTTTCTCCAAAAATAAAATCAAATTATAACTCAAAACGCCTAGCTGTAAAATTAACAGCAAAGGGAGAACAGTTTGTTTTAAACGGACATCCTTGGGTGTTTTCCAATAGTATCGTCAAGATAAATGACGATGCAAAAACGGGAGATCTAGCTATTGTTTTTGGTAAGAATAAAAACAAGGTTATAGGTTTGGGGCTGTACGATGCACATTCACCTATACAGATTAAAATGTTGCACAGTGGTTATAAAAGTGTTCAAATTAATTCAGGTTTCTTTTTAGGAAAGATTCAAGAAGCATTTAAAAAGCGGCTACAGCTATTACAAACCAATACCAATAGTTATCGTTTAATATTTGGCGAAAATGATGGTTTCCCTGGTTTGATAGCCGATGTATACGCATCGGTTTTGGTAGTTAAGTTGTACTCAGAAATATGGTTGCCCTATTTGGAAGTTATTTTGCCACAATTGCAGGAAATTTCAAAAGTTGCAACCGTAGTTATCCGGTTGAGTAGAAGTTTGAACAAAGCTGCTCAAGATCATATAAGTGATGGTGAGGTGGTTTATGGCGCATTAGAGGATGAGGTTGTACAATTTGTTGAACATGGGGTAAACTTTTCAGCAAACGTTATAAAAGGACATAAAACGGGTTATTTTTTAGATCATCGAGCCAACAGAAAACAAGTAGGTGAGTGGAGTAAAGGAAAAACGGTGTTGGATGTGTTTTCTTATGCCGGTGGTTTTTCGGTTCATGCATTATACAATGGGGCCAAAGAAGTGACTAGTCTTGATATAAGCAAGCAAGCATTAGAGGTTGCCGTTCAAAATGGAAAGCGAAATGCCTATGAAGGTGAACACAAAATTATTGTAGGCGATGCATTTAAAGAACTTAAACACTTAGTGGATAGAAATGTTACTTTTGATGTTGTTGTAATTGATCCGCCAAGCTTTGCAAAAAGTGCCTCAGAAGTAGAACTGGCTAAGAAAAAGTATGCCCAATTGGCAGTTTTGGGAGAAAGTTTAACTAATAAAAATGGTTTACTGGTTTTGGCTTCTTGTTCGTCCAGAGTTACATCACAGGTCTTTTTTGATATTAACAATCAAAGTTTGGGATTTACAAAAAGGAGGTATGAGGTGTTATTGAAAACACAACATGATGTAGATCACCCTGTTGCATTTCCAGAAGGCGCCTATTTAAAATGTGGGTATTATCGGTTTTTAGATTAAAAAAAATCATTTATGCCGCAAATGTACAAATAAGGCAATTTGAATTATGCTAGTTTTGGCAAGTAGACCTAAATCGAAAAATGTATTAGGAAAGTATTCGTTTATTCTCGGTAAAATAGACTTTTAGCCTACACCAAACCTTAGATATTGCCGTCCAAAAGACTAGTTTAGTCTTTTAAGCAAATTCTATATAAATAAAGGTAAGCTGGTAGTATTTACTATTTCCTTCATAACAAAATGGCTTTCCATGTGCCTAATATTTTTAATGGCTGCCAGTTTTTTGAAATTAAATTCGTGGTAATGGTCAATATCCCTAGCATATACCTTTAACTGAAAGTCGAAGGCTCCCGTAACGTGAAGGCATTCCACAATCTCAGGTATTTTTTTTACTTCGTTCATAAACATCTGAGCATCCTCACCAGAATGCTTATCAATACGCACCGATACCAATACCATTACGTTTAGCCCTAGCTTTTTTCTGTTTAATAAATACACCTTTTTTTTAAGTAGCGATAGCGCGTTCAGTTTTTTAATGCGTTCGTAAACAGGTGTTACCGAGAGGTTTGTAATGGCAGCGATGGCTTTGTTGCTTATGTTGGCGTCCTCTTGTAGTAGGTTAAGAATAGTTAAGTCTTTATCGTCTAGTTTCATAATGCAGTAATTTTTAACTATAAAAAATAATATTGCAATGATAAACAAAAAAAATATACTGTTATAATTGTTAAATGTGGATTTATTTTTTGAAATAATAAATTTTACAGGTATATGTAATTGTGTAATGCTAAATTACAGTAGCTTTATGTCGATTCGTACAGTGTTTTCAGCAAGGTTTTATACATTACTATGCGTCATTTATATCTGCATAATATTGAGGTAGTAGTAATTTGGAGTAGAGAAAAACAAGAGAGCGTTCTGTCAGAGCATAGATAGGGATTGTTTTTTTAAAGAATACTTTACATAATGATAATACAAAGTGTAAAGAGTGAAACGGGAAAGAAAATATTTTTGTAATGACATAAAATAATAATGATTTTGGAATCGGATAGTAAATTAATAGACGCAATTAAAAAAGGTGATACCATTGCCTTTAATACATTGTATACCAAATATTGGGAGCAATTGTTTTCTTTTGTTTACAACATGTCCAAATCGGAAGCACTATCTAAGGACATTGTTCAGGAAGTTTTTATTTCCTTATGGGAAAGACGTGAAGTCCTTAAAATTATTAATGTAGAAGCTTATTTGACTCAATGTGCTAAATTTTCTTTTTTTCAGGCATATCGCAAGAAGAAGTTTAATACAGAAACTTTACATGCCGAATTTGAAAACCACTTAATTGATTGTATTACTGAAGAAAATCCGGAAATGGTCAGTTCTCTTATGCATCTCATAGAAACTTTACCAGAACGAAGAAAGGAAATCCTGTATTTGAGTAAATTCCAAAACTTTTCAATCAAAGAAATAGCTTCAGAGCTGAATATTTCAAATCAGACCGTTAAAAATCAAATGGGTTTGGCTATAAAGCAATTAAAAGAATCATTGAAAAAGGTGGCCTTAACCTTGTTTTAAGTTGTTTAATCAGCATTTAATTAAATAACGATGAAAACTTTTAATATCATTAATACTACACAGGCTTTTCTTTTTGTGTCTACAATGTTTAACGCTTAATTAATGCGTACCTAATAATTAATTAACATATTGGAATGGTACTTTTTTTCATTTTCTACACTTATTAGTGAAAGAAACGTATAAATGAACGAAAAAAATAAACATCCGTTTGAATTATTGGTTGATAAATATTTAGATGGAACAATAACGTCTGAGGAAGAAAAGCTTTTAACAAGCTTTTTAGATACATATAAAGAAGAAGGAGTTTGGAATCTGGAGTTAGGTAGTAAATATGAAGTTAGAGACGCTATAGCACAAACAATAAATAATAAGCTGTCAAGTCCCAAGCCAAAGTATAATAAGTATTATATGATTGCGGCGTCCTTTGTTTTACTATTAGGAATCTTTTTAGGCGTAAAATGGCAAAGCAGAATAATTGGGGATATGCAAGTAGTAACGACCACTACACAACAAGACTCTCTTTTGTTGGCAGATGGGAGTATGGTTTACCTTAACAGGCATACAATATTTAGATACCCTAAAACATTCAGAGATAATCAACGTCAAGTAGAACTTGAAAAAGGAAGCGCTTTTTTTAAAGTGACTAAAAATCCCAATAAGCCTTTTATTGTTAAATCCGGAGCTTTAAAAACTAAAGTGTTGGGGACTTCCTTTAATATAATTAATAAAGATACAATGGTAAATGTAAGCGTGTCTACAGGTAAAGTTGGTGTGTGTGCAGGTAACCAGTCTGTTAAATTGCTTCCTAATGAGCAGGCCAATTGGACTCAAAATGGAAGCATTGTTAAGCGGAAAGGAAATGCTAGTCTATATGATAATTGGATTCATAAAACCATCGATTTTGAAGATGTTTCATTAGGAGAGTTGTCTACACTTTTCGAATTACGGTTTGGGTATAGTTTTCATTTCACCCAACCTGAATTAAAAGATTATCATGTTAAAATATCTGTTCTCAAAACAGATACCATAGAATCCTTAGTAGAAAAATTAAGCTATATAACCGATGTGAAATTTAAAATAAAAGACAATTATGAAATAAAAATAACACTAGACCAATCAATGTAAAAAACAGGCCTGCTGGCACAGGCCTGAATAATCAAAGCATTAAACTACAAATTATTAATCACATTTAACACTATGAAATTTTATAAACAAAAAAATCGAATACTACTTTTACTGGTGTTTTTTCTAAACACACTTATTTACGCCAGTCCAAATACCGGTTCAAAAATTTCCTCAAAAATAAGCATTAATGTTAACCGAGTTACTCTAAATGAAGTATTTTCTATTCTAGAAGATAAATCGGCATTACATTTTAATTATGGAAGTGATATTTTAAATGATAAAAGAACATTTGATTTTCAATATGCAAATGAAGAAGTTAAAACTATTTTGGACGATATAGCTTTAACAGCTAAAATAGTATATAGTATTTCGGGAGAGACAGTACTTATAAAGAAAGAATTAGAAACAACTAAAAAAATACAACAACCTATAAAAGTTACAGGGCAAGTAGTATCTTCAGTAGATGGAGAACCTTTACCAGGAGCTTCAATTGTTGAAAAGGGTACGACCAATGGTGTCTCAACAGATTTTGATGGTAATTTTAATATAACCGTATCAGGTTCAGATGCTATTCTGTTAGTTACTTATATTGGTTTTGTAAATCAAGAAGTTAAAATTCCAGCGAATGGCAGGCTAACCGTTACTTTGTCTGAGAACATGCAAGGTTTGGATGAAGTAATTGTAACGGCTTTAGGTATCACCAGAGCAGAAAAAAAGGTGGGTTATGCTACACAAGGTATTGAAACATCTACTATCGAAGAAGTAAAGGCACCTAACGTAGGAAGCTTGTTTTCTGGTCAGGTTGCTGGACTTACGGTAACAAACCCAACAGGACTTTTTCAATCTCCTTCTTTTTCTCTTAGAGGTAAAAAACCATTAATTGTTATTGATGGAATTCCTGTAGATACAGATTTTTACGATGTGTCTTCTAACGATATAGCAGAGATAAACGTATTGAAAGGAACTACTGCATCTGCTTTATATGGATCGAGAGGTAGAAACGGAGCCATATTAATAAATACTAAAAATGCGAAGGCAGAAGGATTAGAAGTAACACTTTCCCATAGTACCTTGTTTTCGGCTGGTTTTACAGTATACCCAGAGTACCAAACCGAATACGGTAATGGATCTAATGGAAAATACGAGTTCTGGGACGGTAAAGATGGAGGAATCTCCGATGGTGATATGATTTGGGGACCAAAATTCGAACCAGGCGTTATGATTCCACAATGGAACAGTCCAATTTATGACAACCAAACAGGAGAAACCATACCTTGGTGGGGTGATTTAGCAGGAACACAATATAACGATAAATCACGCTACTCAAGAGTACCTATTCCATGGGAACGTCATGATAACCTTCGTGATTTCTTGGAGCTTGGATATATTTCAACTACAGATTTTGCAATTGCCCATAAAGGCGAAAAAGGATCGTTTCGTATATCGGGTATGTTTACAGATCAAAAGGACAGAGTACCTAATGCCAGTTTAAAAACAGGAAGTTTAAGCTTTAAAGGGGCTACCTTTTTAACAGATAAGCTTACCTTAAACAGTAAGTTAGCATACAACAAAGTATACTCGCCAAATTACCCCAGACACGGGTATGGGCCTAAAAACCATATGTATACTATTTTGGTATGGATGGGTGACGATGTAAATGGTAAAGACCAAAGAGCACATTTATATGTGCCAGGACAAGAAGGTTACAGGCAAGCGAACTGGAATTATGCATGGTACAATAACCCCTATTTTGCAGCCTATGAGTTAAATCAAAAGTATGACTCAGATATTGTAAATGGCCAGTTAAAACTAAACTACGCAGTAACAGAAGATTTGAATCTTCAAGTTCGGGGTTCTGCCGTTATAAAAGATAATTTTGAAGATAGGGAAAGCCCTAAAACCTACCTTAATTATGGGGATCCAAGGGAAGGTGATTACAAAACATGGAACAGGAATTGGACGACTATCGATTTAGATGTTTTAGCAAGTTACGACAAGACTATTAGCGATAATTTTGCTGTTAACATAAATGCAGGAGCTGCTACTTACTATCATAAATTTCAGGAAGAGTACAATGCTACCGATGGATTAATAGTACCATTCGTTTACAGTCTCAACAATACACAACGTAATGTAAAAGCTACTACGCTGTTAAGGGAAAAAGCAACAAATAGTGTGTATGCTACTCTGGGAGTAGATCTGTTTGATGCGGTCTTTTTAAATTTTGCAGCTAGAAATGACTGGTCATCAACCTTACCGGTAGAAAACAGATCGTATTTTTATCCTTCATTCTCGGCAAGTACCGTTGTGTCTAACCTAATTGAGATGCCAAAAGCAATAGACTTTTTAAAAGTTTACGGGTCTTGGGCAGAAGTTTCTAGTGATTTAGATCCGTATCAAATTTCTTCTTATTATAATAACAATGGTAACTTTGGAGGTTTAACAAAACTTACCTATCCAGGAGGTATTGTAAACCCTAATATTCAACCCGAAAATTCAACTTCTTACGAATTGGGGCTTAATTCCTCATTCTTAAAGGGTAGATTGAAGTTTAACTTCACTTACTACAATGTGGTAGATACCAACCAAATTATAGATTTACCAACTTCTATAGCTTCAGGGTTTGAGGACAGAAAGGTAAATGGTAATGAATATACAACAAATGGTTATGAAGTTGTGGTAGGAGCCATACCAGTTCAAACAGCAGACTTTAAGTGGAACGTAACAGCGAACTGGAGTAAGTTTGAAAAAAAGATCACTGATATTTATGGCGGACAAGAGCGTTTTGGAGATTTGTTCCTTAATGATAGAGCCGATAGTTACTATGCTACTGTTTGGCAAAAGGCTCCAGACGGACAATTAATATTGAACAGTAATGGGTTGCCAATAAGAGATAATTATAAGAAATTGTTAGGCAACAAATTGCCAGATTGGAGATTGGGGCTTCAAAATAGTTTTAAGTATAAGAAATTAAGTTTGGATATTGGAATCGATGGATCTTGGGGTGGTGTTATGCGATCGCTTTCAGTAGAAAAAATGTGGTGGGGTGGTAAACATCCAAATTCAACAGAATACCGTGATGCAGAATACGCTGCAGGTCAACCAGTTTATGTGCCTGAAGGGGTTAATATTGTTAGCGGAGAACTGATTCAAGATGTAAATGGAAATGTTGTTTCAGATACACGTGTTTTTCAGCCTCATACAACCCCTGTAAGTTGGCAAACATGGAGTCAGAACTATCCATATAGAGCACAGGTAACAACCGAAGAGAATAAAAAGTTTGCAAATGTGTTTGACCGTAGCTTCTTTAAACTACGCTCGGTAACATTTAAATACAACTTGACCGAGTTGTTAAACATTAAAGGTATTAAACACATTGATGCAGCTTTAAACGGGTACAATTTATTGGTATGGAAAAAGGCCGATATCATCGATCCAGATTTTGGAGACGACAACAATCTTCAAGATCCTTCTACAAGATATATAGGAATGGGGTTAAACGTGAAATTTTAATCAAATAAAAAATTAAGAAAATGAAAATTTTAATAAAGTTCTTTGTACTGGTTCTTTTAGTCTCATTAAGTGCATGTAGCGATTTGACCAGTATTAATGAGAATCCGAATAACGTAAGTGAAACGCACCCACAATTATTGTTAACACAAATAGCCCATAGTGCTTTTAGTGTACAAGGGAGAAGTGCTATGTATGCATCCAGAATGATCGTTCAAACCGATGGTGAAAATGCAGAACAGTATTATAGATGGAACCGAGGTGGTTTTGGAGATTACAACAGTCTTCGTAATGTTACAAAAATGCTGGAAGAGGCAAATAGAATAGACAATGACGTTTACAAAGCCATTGCCAAGTTTTTTAGAGCCTATTATTTTTACAAATTAACCTTAACGTTTGGCGATATTCCATATAGCGAAGCGTTGCTAGGTGAATCTTCAGAATTATATAACCCTAAATATGATACTCAAAAAGATGTATTTAAAGGTATTTTAAACGAATTAGCTGAAGCTAACACATTGTTAGAGAGTAATAATGACCTAATCGCGGGAGATATTATTTATGGAGGCAATCCTGCCAAATGGAGAAAGTTGGTAAATTCCTTTAGGTTAAAGGTTTTAATTTCCCTGTCCAAAAAGGAAAATGACACCGATCTTAATGTAAAATCGTCCTTCGCATCAATTTATAACAACCAACCAATATTTGAATCCAACGCAGATAACGGTCAATTGGTCTTTATTGATCAAGACGGAAGCCGATACAATGAGTTTAATTCCAGTAGCTATGGTTCTGGTTTATATATGGATTCAACTTTTGTAAAGAGATTACAAGATAGAAAAGACCCAAGGTTGTTTATTTTTTGCTCCCAAACAAGAAATGCCAAAGAAGCAGGCTTATCAGAAGATGATTTTGATGCCTATGAAGGAGGCGACCCATTAGCACCGTATGCCGAGGTAAACGATAAAGCAGCACAAGGAGATGCCTCAAAAGTTAATCTTCGCTATACCACAGATCCCACAACAGAGCCCCATAATTTACTTAGCTATGCAGAGTTAGAGTTTATTTTGGCTGAAGCTGCTTTAAGGGGATGGATCACCGCTGATGCTAAAATGTTTTATGAAAATGGCGTAAAAGCATCCTTTGCATTCTATAATACCTATGCAAAAGGTTATGAGAGTTATGTGACTCAAGCAGCAGCAGATGCGTATTTGATGGAAAGTTTGGTAGACTTGGATAATGCCTTGACTTCAGATGCAAAGTTAGAACGCGTTATGACCCAAAAGTATTTTACAGCATTCCTGCAATCAGGATGGCGTATGTATTTTGACCAATTAAGAACAGGTTATCCATTTTTTGAACATAATACAGGAGAAATGCCACCGACACGTTGGATTTATCCAGAGAGTGAATATTTGCAGAATTCAGAGAACGTTTCATCTGCCATAACGAGTCAATTTGGAAGTGGTAATGATAAAATTCGAGAAATTCCATGGTGGTTACAATAATAAAAGTATTAAGTTGATTTTAAGACTTTTGAGTTAAGTTAGTTTTTTTTCAATTTTGAATTGCAAGGGTGGAAAGTTTAACTTTACCGCCTTTGCTTTTTTGAAAAAGAAATATAGTAAATTACCTTGGTGTAAGCTTTGGAGTGTTTAAATCTCGATTATCGAGTAAGAAGTGTTGGCTGAGTCAAAATTTTCAATGAATTTTAAAATCATTTCAATAAAAAGCATTAAATAAAGATAAGATGAGTACAAGAAGAGATTTTTTAAAACAAGCAGGAATGTTAACAGGAGGTCTTGGTGTTATGGGAACATTGCCAGCTTCTATTCAACGCGCATTGTCTATTGATCCAGAAGAAGGCAGTAGTTTTGAAGATGCAGAGCATATTGTTTTGCTGATGCAGGAGAACCGATCGTTCGACCATTGTTTCGGATCCTTACAAGGGGTTAGGGGGTTTAATGATCCGAGGGCCATAACATTGCCAAATAAAACCCCAGTTTGGTTACAGTCCAATAAAAAAGGGGAAACCTATGTTCCTTTTCGATTAAACATGAAAGAAACTAAAGCTACTTGGATGGGTGATTTGCCCCATTCTTGGGAAAACCAAGTAGATGCACGAAATAAAGGAAAATATGATAATTGGTTAGAAGCCAAAAAGATGCATCGAAAGGCCTATGAGCATGTGCCTTTAACGATGGGCTACTACAATCGAGAAGATATTCCTTTTTATTATGCCTTTGCCGATGCCTTTACCGTATTCGATCAGCATTTTTGTTCCAGTTTAACAGGGACAACGTCCAATAGGCACTTTTTCTGGTCTGGAGCAATTAGAGAGACACCTACGGCAACACCGTGTGTACGTAACTCTGAGAGCTATTATAATAACGAAGCAAAATGGAAAACATTTCCTGAGCGTTTAGAAGAGCAAGGCGTTTCCTGGCGCGTTTATCAAAATGAAATTAGCCTTCAAACCGAACTGGAAGGAGAAGATGTGTCGCTGTTGGCCAATTTTACAGACAACAATTTAGAATGGTTTTCACAATTTAACGTGCGTTTTAGTAAAAGCCATCAAACCTTTTTAAAAAAGCGCTTTTCCGAACTTCCCGACGAAATCAGTGAATTAGAAAGTAAGATTAAAGAATTGCCCCAACAATCCGTACAGAAGCTGAAAAATAAATTAGAACAGAAAAAGAAGCAACTCATAAAGATAAAGAATGAGTTAGAGGTGTGGAGTCCCGAGAATTATGAAAAGCTAAGCGAGTTTCAAAAGCGTTTACACAAAAGGGCATTTACGACTAATAGTGGTGACCCGTACTACCATGAAACAGAAACTATGACTTTTGATGATAATGGAGAAACGCGTAGCATGAGAGTACCTAAGGGCGATATCCTTCATCAATTTAGGGAAGACGTTAACAAGGGTGAGTTACCAACCGTTTCTTGGCTGGTGGCACCCCAAAAATTTTCCGATCACCCCAGTGCCCCGTGGTTTGGAGCTTGGTACGTGTCTGAAGTATTGGATATTCTTACGAAAAACCCTGAAGTATGGAAAAAAACGATATTTATTCTAACCTACGATGAAAACGATGGTTATTTTGACCATGTTCCACCATTTGTAGCTCCAAATCCAAAGCAGAAGTATAAAGTGTCAGAAGGTATAGATACAACTTCAGAATATGTAACTTTAGAAGAAGAACTCAAAAAGGAAGGAATGAAACCAGAAAATGCTAGGGAGAGTACCGTGGGCTTAGGATACCGAGTTCCTATGGTAGTAGCATCACCTTGGACACGGGGAGGTTGGGTGAATTCTGAAGTATGCGATCTTACCTCTTCCTTGCAGTTTATGGAGACCTTCTTAAAAAAGAAAACAGGAAAGGAACTTAAGGAAACCAATATTAGTAGCTGGCGAAGAACAATAACAAGCGATTTAACATCTGCTTTTAGACCATTTGAAGGCTCAAACTTTAATTTTTCGGAGTTTGTAAACAGAAATGAGTTAATGCAAGATATCTACAAGGCGAGTTTTAAAGCACCTCCGGTAAATTTCAAGCCGTTAACCAAAGAAGAAATGGAACAAGTAAGGAAAGGAAATGAAATGGCTTCCTTTATGCCCAAACAGGAGCCAGGTATAAAAGATTCTTGTGCTTTGCCTTACGAATTGTATATACAGGATACTGTTGACAAAAACGCGGGATCCATACAATTGTCCTTTAAAGCTTCTAATGCTGTTTTTGGTGATAAAGCAGCTGGTGCTCCTTTTAATGTATACGCACCTGGAAATTATTTACAGGAAGATGACACAGGTAAAAAAGACTTCCAACCCGTAAAGACTTGGGCTTTTGCAATAGCAGCCGGGGATATTGTATCCGATACATGGACTTTGGATAGTTTTGAAGATAACAACTACCACTTACGTGTTTATGGACCTAATGGGTTTTATAGAGAGTTTAAAGGGAATCAAGCAGATCCTGAGTTAGCAATTACTTGCCACTATGAAAAATCAGGGAGATTTTTAAAAAAGCTATCCGGGAATGTTGAGTTGGAAATAATTAATAGTTCAGGAGGAGATTATACCATAGAACTTATCGATCACGCATATAATGCTCCCAGAGTAGTACAAAACGTTGCCAGAGGAGCAACAAGTCGAATACTATTGAAGTCTAGCGAGAGTTATGGTTGGTATGATTTTTCAGTGAAGGTAAAGGGCTGTAAAAACTTTGAGAGACGTTTTGCAGGTCGGGTAGAAACAGGTAAAGCATCAAAAACAGATCCATATATGGGACGAGTATAATAATAAATAAAACCCCGAGGATATGCCCCGGGGTTTCCTTTGAAATGGTTATTCTAATGTTTGTAATTGGAATTTAGGATTTATAAATTTAGAAAATAAAGTCTTACCAGAATTTAGGACAGTAGGTTTAGACTGAAAAAAATAATATTGCAATTATAAACAGTAAGTTAAAACTGTTCTTTTTTGTGTTACTGTATTTTTTTATTGAAAATATATATTTTACAGGTTTTTATGGTTGAAAAATTATTATTTGCAATAATTTTAAACCAAACAAGTGGTTTGGGTTAACAATCTCTGAAACGGTTTTATAATAGCATTGATATAAGCAAACAATTGAAGTAAAATAAAGAATAAATTATGAGTGATGATAAGTTAAAAAAAGTTCTTAGCCCTTTAATGTTATGGGGGCTTGGGGTTGGTTATGTAATATCTGGAATGTATTTCGGATGGAATTTAGGATTAGCCGAAGGAGGTACTTACGGTCTGGCCATTGCCACTTTTTTTATTATTATCATGTATGTTACTTTTACCTTTAGTTATACCGAGATGGCTTGTGCCATACCTAAAGCAGGAGGCGCTTTTGAATATGCAAACAAAGGATTGGGAAAACATTTGGGGTTTATAGCAGGAATTGCACAAAACATTGAATTTGTTTTTGCGCCCCCAGCCATAGCAGCCGCCATTGGAGCGTATTTAAACTTGTTGTATCCAACCATAGATCTTATGGTATTTGCCATTGGAGCTTATGTTATTTTTACTGGAATTAACATTTTGGGTGTAAAATTAGCCGCCTCATTTGAGTTGGTCGTTACCATTTTAGCCGTTATCGAACTTTTAATTTTTTCAGGCGTTACATTACCCGAATTCGAATTAAGCAACTTGCAATTAAACCCAATGCCTAATGGCATTTCGGGAGTATTTGCTGCCATTCCATTTGCTATTTGGTTTTTTCTGGCTATCGAGGGAGTAGCCAATGTTGCAGAAGAAGCTGTAAACCCACAACGTAGTGTACTTATTGGTTTTGGATCGGCGATTTTAACCTTAGTGATTTTATGTGTTTTAACTTTTGTTTCCGCAGTAGGTGTTGCAGGGTGGGAAGCTGTGGTGTATCCCGTAGGGAGTACAGTAGCATCCGACTCCCCATTGCCATTGGCCTTATCGAAAATTATAGATAGTGGGCATGTACTTTATAAATTATTAATAGGCATTGGGCTTTTGGGGTTAGTTGCTTCTTTTCATGGAATCATTTTGGCAGGAGGTAGAGCTACTTTCGAATTTGGAAGAGTAGGATACGCACCAAAATTATTAGGTAAAGTACACCATAAATTCAGTACACCAGCAAATTCACTTATCGTTAATATGTTGGTTGGTATAGTCGCTTTAATAACAGGAAAAACAAGTGAAATTATTACCATAGCTTGTTTTGGAGCCTTATTGCTATACATAGTTTCTATGCTGTCCTTTTTTGCTTTACGTAAAAAGAACCCGGAGATGGAACGCCCCTTTAAAGTACCTATGTACCCTTCATTTCCGCTAGTCGCGCTAATTATAGCTACAATTGCACTTATTTCGATGAGCTATTACAACCCAATGATTGCCTTAATATTTATAACAATTGTTGGATTGTCTTATTTATACTTTTTGGTATTCCTTAATAAAAAACATAAGATAGAATAACCTATGGACAAACAAAAAATAATTAAAAGATTAAAAGCAAGCAAGCATAACAAGGTAAAAGTAGCTATTACAGACATTGATGGTGTTCTTAGGGGCAAACTAATGCATGTGGACAAGCTTATTTCTGCATTAGAAAGTGGCTTTGGATTTTGTTCGGTAGTATTTGGTTGGGACGTGGGAGACTTTGCTTATGATAATACTGAGTTAGTAGGCTGGCACACTGGCTATGGTGATTTCGATTCATATCTCGATACCAACACTTTTAGAACAATACCATGGGAAAATGACACACCATTTTTGTTGGGAGACTTTAATAGTGAAGCCGCACAAGATGTACCAGTATGTCCAAGAAGTTTGTTGAAAAAAGTTGTTGCTAAAGCCAATGGCATGGGATATAGTCCTATGTTTTCTCAGGAATTTGAATGGTTTAATTTTAGAGAAACATCACAATCTTTGGATGATAAGAACTTTCAAAATCTAGAAGCATTAACGCCAGGTATGTTTGGGTATTCTGTTCTTAGAATGTCTGAAAACAGCGATTTCTTTCAAGATCTTTTTGAACTTTTAGAGGCATTCGGTGTCCCATTAGAAGGTTTGCATACCGAGACAGGGCCGGGTGTTACCGAGGCTGCTATTCAGTATAGTGATATATTGGAAGCTGCAGATAGAGCGACTTTATTTAAATCCGCAGTAAAAGAAATAGCTTGTAAGCACGGCATTGTATCTAGTTTTATGGCTAAGCAAACAAGTAAATTGCCAGGGTGTAGCGGACATGTACACCAAAGCCTTTGGGATTTGGAAAATAAGAAGAACTTGTTTTTTAACTCAGATGCTTCCGATAGTATGAGTAGTGTAATGAGGAGTTATGTAGCTGGTCAGCTTTATTGCTTACCCTATATCTTACCAATGTTTGCTCCAACTGTAAATAGTTATAAGCGATTGGTAGAGGGAGCTTGGGCACCCACAACCCTTACCTGGGGGCATGATAACAGAACAACAGCATTACGGATTTTGGCAACATCGAGCAAAGCAACCCGTATCGAACATAGGGTAGTTGGATCCGATGTTAATCCGTATTTGGCGATGGCTGCCTGTTTGGCAAGTGGTTTATACGGCATAGAAAAAGGTTTAAAACTCGAAACATCAGAAACTATTGGTAATGGTTATGAAGATTTGAGTAATGGTGTATTGCCAGCAAATTTATTAGAAGCATCCAATAAAATGAAAACCTCAAATATTGCTAATGCGCTTTTTGGAGAGTCTTTCGTAAAGCATTTTACAACGACTAGAGAATGGGAATGGCGACAGTTTTCGGCAGCAGTAACCGATTGGGAAACAAAACGATATTTTGAAATTATTTAATACAAACGATGATAGACATAACAAAAATCTATGGGTTTAACTTTCCAACACCTATTCGATTTGGTGCTGGGGTAATTAATGAATTGGTCGGCTATTTAAAAGCCAATGACCTTAAAAGACCATTGTTGGTAACCGATCCCAATGTGGCAGAATTAGCGTTTTTTAAAAAGATTAAAAACGATATTGAACAAAGCGGACTGAGTGCAGAAGTATTTAAGGATATGCACAAAAATCCAGTTAAATCGGATGTTATTAATGGAGGAGATATTTACCATCAAACCAATAGAGATTGTGTTATAGGCATTGGTGGTGGTGTAGCTTTAGATGTAGCCAGAGCCATTGTTTTGCGAATTAACCATACCAGAGATCTTTTTGATTATGACGATTTAATTGGAGGAGATAAATACGTAACCGAGGAGGTGCCGCACTTTATTACCGTTCCAACCACAGCAGGTACTGGAAGTGAAGTAGGGCGGAGTGCTATTATATCCGAAGATGATTCAAAGAAAAAAAGAATTCTTTTTAGCCCTAAACTAATGGCTAAAATTGTATTTGCAGACCCATTATTAACGATGGAGTTGCCGCCTTTCATTACAGCAGCTACAGGTATGGATGCCTTAACGCATAACTTGGAGGCCTATTTAGCTAAAGGCTTTCACCCAATGTGCGATGGTATAGCATTAGAAGGAATGGCACTCATTGCACAGTCTATAGAAAAAGCAACCCACAAACCAGATGTAGAATCTCGGGCAAAGATGTTGTTGGCCTCACTAATGGGAGCAGTAGCCTTTCAAAAAGGATTAGGGGTTGTACATAGCTTGGCACATCCGTTATCGAGTTTGCTTGACACCCACCACGGTTTGGCTAATGCCGTTAACCTGCCATATGGAATGAAATTCAATTACAATGGATTTGAAGACAGATTTGACAGTATGGGACTGGCTTTAGGATTAGGTAGTGCATCAGGAGATAAAGTGATCGATTATTTGTTTACTATGAATAATAAATTGGAACTACCCACAAAATTAACAGATATAGGAGTTAAACAAACTCATATAGAGACACTTTCAGCTTTAGCCGGAGCCGATTTTTGCCATCCAGCAAACCCAAAGCCTGTAAGTAGGGAAGATTTTAAAAAATTGTACGAAGAAGCATTGTAATGATTAGGTTATGATAAAGATAGGCATATCCTCTTGTTTTATGTATCCAGACAAGAACCGCACTGTTTTTGGTCCAAAGACTTTGAGTTATCTCGAAAATGATATGGCCAACTATGTGACCAGAAAAGGTATCTTACCTATATTGATACCAGATGTTAATGAGGATTATTTAAACGATATTTTGGGCGAAATGGATGGTTTTGTACTTCAAGGAGGTACAGATCTAGCACCCGAAACCTATGGAGAGGATCCTATAGGAATCTGGAATGGAGATGCGTATAGAGATCAATATGAATTAAAGATCTTAGATTATGCCATCAAGAACAAGAAACCCGTATTGGGTATATGTCGGGGCTTTCAGTTAATGAACGTTTATTTTGGAGGTACACTCTTTCAGGACACACTCACACAAAAGACAGATGCCGAAGATCATCGGTCGGCAGAATTGTACGATACAATTAAGCACTCCATACAGTTTGTAAAAGGAGGGTATTTTGATACATTGTACGGACACGAGAAACAACCGCAAGTAAATTCTGTACATCACCAAGCCATAAAAGATTTAGGGAAAGATTTAGACGTTTATGCATTGTCTGAAGACGGACTTATAGAAGCCTTTGGTTATAACAAAGAACCACAAGGTAAGGTAATGGCAGTACAATGGCATCCGGAGTTTTTTCATACCATTAAAGATCATTTGATTGATGCCGATATTTTATACGAGGCTTTTATTCAGCATTTAAAATAGAAATGATAACCTGTTATAACAGAAGCACAATAGTTAAAAGTGTATTTTGTTTTAATATGTAATAATTGAAAAATAATAAGTAGCATTCATGAAATTAACTATAACAAATCCCGCAAACGGAAACACAATAACAGAATTGCAAACAAATACAAAGGAAGATGTACATGCTAAGCTAAATATATTACGACAAGGGCAAAAGGAATGGTTCAAGAAACCATTAAAAGAACGCCTGGATTGCATTGTTAAGTTTGGAGCTTTAATTAAACAAAATAGTGAAACTTTAGCGGTTATTTTGACAGATGAAACAGGTAAACCAATTCAGCAGTCACGTAATGAAATAAACGGTGCGCATAACAGGATAGAACATCTGAGTAAGTATGCTGAACAGTGGCTTGCTGATGAGGTTCTTGTCGATTTTGGAGCCACGCATGAGAAGATAGTCTACGAGCCGCTCGGCGTTATAGCCAATATTTCGGCATGGAATTTTCCATACAATGTAGGGTATAATGTGTTTTTATATGCCTTGGTTGCAGGTAATGCGGTGATGTATAAACCTTCGGAATATGCAGCATTAACAGGTAAACAGTTTGAAAAATATTTGCACCTAGCAGGTGTTCCTGAGAATGTATTTCAATGTGTTATTGGAGATGGTAGTTTAGGACAAGCGCTTTTGGAGGCTCATTTTGATGGCTATTTTTTTACTGGATCCTATGCAACAGGAAAGCATATTGCTAAATCGGTTGCGCATAAGTTGGTGCCGGTACAATTAGAATTAGGCGGGAAAGACCCCCTATTTGTAGCTGATGATGTGTTGGATGTTAAACAAGCTGCCATTAATGCAGCTGAAGGAGCATTTTATAATAACGGGCAAAGCTGTTGTGCTGTAGAACGTATTTATGTGTCCGATAGTATTTACGATGCCTTTGTTAATGCCTTTGTGGAAGAAGTAGCATCCTATAAAATAGGAAATCCTATGCACGATTCTACATTTGTTGGACCGTTAACACGTGGACAACAGATAGAATTTTTAGAAAACCAGGTAAACGATGCTATATCCAAGGGAGCTGTATTAAAATTAGGAGGGCAGGCATTGGATGGAGATGGTAATTATTACGAGCCAACGGTACTCGTTGATTGCAACCATGATATGAATGTTATGGTAGACGAATCATTTGGTCCCATTATAGGCATTCAAAGAGTAGGATCAGATCAGGAGGCTATTACTTTAATGAAGGATACGGAATACGGATTAACAGCAGCGGTGTTTTCATCTAACGAACAACGTGCCATGGATATTTTACAAGATATGAATACGGGCACTGTTTATTGGAACTGCTGTGATAGGGTAAGTCCTAATGTACCTTGGTCTGGAAGAAAAAACTCAGGTTTGGGCAGTACCCTATCCTCACAAGGAATTCGTGCATTTGTACAGCCTAAAGCATATCATTTAAGAGTGTTATAAATAGACGAAACAGTTACAATATTAACCTCATACCATTTTAGTCTAAAATATTGTATTGAGGTTTTTATTGTCTCAAATTTAATTAAAACCATGCACTTTTGTGCATCTATCTTTAGCTTCTAAAAATATCTTACACCACGAATACACTAATATTTTTTACTATAAAGACTGAAAGTATTTGTGTTTTTGTGGTAAAAAGATCTTGAATGAAGAGGACTTTCAGTCCGTAATTAAACCTATGGTACTTTAGGCCATAGTGATTTCGTAATCTACATCTGTTCTAATCTAAAATGAAAGAAGAAACCAATAGTGTATATTACCTAAGGTATTTTATTTGTTTTCTATGCATGCATAATAAATTTAATTATATTTGAAAAAATATAGCAAATATGGAAACAGCTCTTACCCAGTTACTAAGTATTAAGCATCCTATTATTCAAGCTCCCATGTTTTTAGTGTCAAATACAACCATGGTCATAGAGGCGATGAAAAGTGGAATTGCAGGTTGTATTCCAGCATTGAATTATCGGACACTGGACGAATTAAGAGCATCCATTAGAGAACTTAAAGCAGCTAAAGTAGATGGAGGTGCTTATGGTTATAATTTGATAGTTAATAAATCCAATTTGAAATATAGGGAGCAATTAGATCTCATCTGTGAAGAAGGTTGCGACTTTATTATTACCTCTTTGGGAAGTCCAGAAGAAACCATTAAAAAAGCCCATAAAGTAGGAATTAAAGTGTTTTGTGATGTTACCGATTTATTTTATGCCAAAAAGATTGAAGCTTTAGGAGCCGATGCAGCAATAGCTGTAAATAATATGGCTGGAGGACATAGGGGCGATTATTCTCCTAAGGAATTAATTTCACTATTAAAGAATAATTTGAACATTCCCATTATTTCGGCCGGGGGAGTAGGCCGTAAAGAAGATGTAGATGAAATGTTAGGTTATGGAGCAGCCGGTGTATCGGTTGGTAGCCCTTTTATAGCATCAGTAGAAGCCTCGGTTACAAATGAATATAAACAGGCTTGTGTTGATTATGGAGCAGACGATATCGTAATGACAGAACGTATCTCAGGCACACCATGTACGGTTATCAATACGCCATACGTTAAAAAGGTAGGAACCAAGCAAACGTGGATAGAGTCTATTCTTAATAAAAATAGAAAACTAAAAAAATGGGTAAAGATGATTCGGTTTGCCATTGGAATGAATGCCACTAAGCATGCAGCAACCAAAGTAACCTACAAAACAGTTTGGGTGGCGGGACCTAGTATAGAATACACCAATGCCATTTTACCAGTAAAGGATATTGTACAGCGCTTAATAAGCTAATCCATTGATTTTTAATCTATTTCTTTGAATTGAATATATTTCAATGTATTTCAACGGATTTTTTATACATTTAATCTTTTTGTTTATGAATTCCTTTTAATTGTTAAACAAAATTATTATGTTTAATGAAAATTATTAATTGTTAAACAAATAAAACTAATATCATGAGAGCAAAAATGAAAGAAAGTCCCCAATTTAGCATTACGACAAGTTTAAAGATCATTGCAGTTTTAGTGTTATCAGCTATTGTTTTCTCTTGTAGTACTGAAGATACTATTGGTGTTGATCCGGACAATGGTGATATGTCTATAGTGGAAGTATTAAAGAGTTTCAATGTTGCAGATGGCACAACCGCTAAAATGATTAATAGCAAGAATGCCAATGCAGGGAATAAACCTACTTTCAGAACGCTTAGTGTGGCACTCGCCAGAACAGGTTTGGCCGGTACCGTTTCATCCAACATGTTAACGGTATTTGCGCCTAGTGATGCTGCTTTTGCCAAATACGATCTGGATCAAACAAATATTGCATCTGTTCCCAACTTAAAAGAGATTTTACTATACCATGTGTTAGCTGGTAAAATTTACAGCGATCAATTAGCAAATGGTTTCTTTCCAACTTTGAATGAAGCCGCCATACAAGTTGACTTGGAGGATGGTGTTAAAATTAACAATGCCAACGTTGATCTAAATTATATTGATATTAAGGCGAGAAACGGTGTGATCCATGTTATCGATGATATACTTTTTCCTCCTACATCAAATTTGGTGGAGTTGGCCATAGAAAGTTTTGGTATGGAGTCATCCATTGTTAAAGCGGTAATTAAGGCAGGTTTAGCTGGTACCTTGGCAGATGGAGGTCCGTTTACAGTTTTTGTCCCAACAGAACAAGCATTTACAGATTTAATAGCTGAATTGAATGATCCTGCTGTAAGCTCCGTTGACGATCTTCCGGCAGATCTGCTCGGAGCAGTTTTAATGTATCATGTGGTTGAAGGCCGAGTTTTTTCAAGTGATTTATCGAGTGGCCCCATTGAAACTTTAAATGGTACATTCGATCTGGATCTCGGTTCTTTAACGATAACTGATGCTAACAATAGAGAAGCGATGCTTATAGCGGAAGGTTTAAACATTCAAGCTACAAATGGCGTGGTACACTTGATTGATAAAGTGCTCTTGCCCTAAAAACAAGAGGCTATTTAAAATTTATTCTGGTTAAAGGTTAGTTGGTTGGTTATTAAGAAGACCCAGTGCTCAAAAACAGTACCAGGTCTTCTCTTTTATTGGAGTATAGAATTACTGCTATTTAACAGCAATCATGCCAATTTCTACATTTACATTTTTTGGTAGGCGTGCTACCTGAACTGTTTCTCTTGCCGGGGCATTGGTCTCATCGAAAAAACTACCATATACTTCATTTATTTGGGAGAAATCATCCATATTACTAATAAAGATAGATGATTTTATAACATTTTCGAAGGTCATGTCGGCGGCTTCTAAAACAGCTTTCAAATTCGTCATAACCTGCCTTGTTTCCGTTATAATATCGTCCAGAACAAGTGTTCCCGTATTAGGATCTAGTGCTATTTGACCCGATGTATATAATGTATTGCCACTTAAAACAGCTTGACTGTATGGCCCAATAGGTGCCGGGGCGCCGGAGGTGGTAATAATTTTTTTCATAGTTTATGGTTTTTTTGCTTGTATTGGCATATCGTACATTAATAAAGGTATTATTAAGACACGCCTTTATAGTATTATGTTTTATAATCGTTGATCTGGTTGCTTGCGTTTCTCATACTTTAAATCCTTTAAGATACTCGATTTAATACCAATAAAGAAATTCCAGGAAGATCTGCTGCTAAAAGGTATCCAACTAAAATTCATGCGCCAACTTAACAGGTCGCGTTCAAAGCGTAATTGTGTATAGGTGAAACCAGCATTTTTAAGATCGTAACCAGAAGAAGCACCAATAGACCATTTGGGGGATAATTCGATGTCACCCGAGAACATAAGCGAATGCGAAGATATTTCATTTTGGCGCCTAGAGTTGGAATAATTAACCGCATAAGCAAGGCGCAAACTCCAGGGAATAGGACTGTTATATAGCGCACTAGGTTTTTCTTCTTCCTTATCCTCTTCATTAAACTGGTTATTGGCAAAATCTTCAGAAACACCAAACATATCATCGTCACGGCCACCACTTCTTAAGTTTTCTTCAATACCTCTTGATTTTTTATCTTTCTTATCACCTTTTTTACTAGAAATAGACCAACTAGTCGTTAAGTTCGCACTAGTTAACCTAAAGAGGCTTCCTCCATTATCAATATTGAATTTATCAATACGGTTATTGTTATTGTCAAGAGCATAAGGATCTAATGTAGCACCAAAGTTAACACTCATTTTGTTGTTAAAGAGCTGTGTGCCACCACTCATTCTAACTGGGCTCCACTGTAGAGAATCTCCAGCAAAATTATAGGATGTAGCAAAGTTCAAGTTGTTAAGGATGGTAATCTTTTTAGGCTTTGTAGCAGTACTGTCCTTGTCACGAACTTTAGCTTCAATATTGTTTGAAACCGAAATTCCCATAGAGCTGGAAAAATTTTTATTGGGGGTTCCAAATACACCCCTTTCAAATCGACTATAATCAACATCGCTGGTAGTAAGTCCATCTGCGCTTATAACCTCATAACTGTCGTAATACTTGTCGAAGGCCGGGTTAATGTTATAACTTATTGAAGGTCTTATAACATGTCTTATAGCCTGTATCTTTCGGTCTTTTCCTTCCTTTTGAAAATCGAACATCCCATAAATGGTCGTTCCTAAACTAGTACTAAAGTTGTAAGTTCTAAACGAATCAAAACCATTAACATCTTCAATAACTTCTTTTCTTTCAATTGGATCAAAGGACTTGCTGATGGTTTTAAAGGTCCAAACCTCATTATAGTTTGTGCTGGCACTTAAACTAAAGTATTTAAATAGCTTAAAGTTAGTGCTTAAAGGTATGCTATGTTGAAACCCAGCTCTGGCATCATCGAACATTTCTTTTTTAAAGAAAAGCGAGTCGGTTGTTTGTATTCTGTTTTCTCCCCTTACATTGTACTGGAGGTTAATATTTTGAATAATACCCTTTTTTGAACCAGTTTTTGAAGCGAAAGGGTACATCCTGCCAACACTTCCTTGAAACGTTGGGAGCGTCATGTTTATTTGTTCCGTATTTGTGTTTTGGGAGTGGGTTGCCGTTAGGCTAAAGTTAACTTGAGGTTCTCCGTGAAAAGTTTTTGAATACGACACAGAAGACGATAATGTGTTATTTAAAAAAGCTCCTGTATTAATTTGGTTAATGGACGAACGATAATAAGTACTACTACCTAAGTTAACCGATGCCGAAAACCGTGAGTTCGGATTGGATTTTGAATCCTGGCTATGTGACCATCGTATGTTGTAAATTGTATTTTTTGAGTAATCAGGGAACCCACGTTCACTGTTTATTAAATTCTCATAGCGAAAACCAATATTACCCCTAAATTTATAACGCTTGGAATAGGTGCTTTCCATACGCATACCATAACTCCCATTGGTATAGTAGTCTCCCAAAACTGCCAAATCTATATAGTCGCTAATAGCAAAATAATATCCGCCGTTTTGTAAAAAATAACCTCGGTCGTTTTGTTCTCCAAAACTCGGAATAATGACACCAGAAGTATGTTTCTCCGTTTGGGGAAAAAAGCCAAAAGGTAGGCCTAAAGGTGTTGGTACATCATAGAAAAACAAATTAGCCAATCCAGTTACTATTTTTTTTCCAGGAACAATTTTGGCCTTCCTTAGTTTAATATAATACTCGGGGTCTTCTAGATCTTCGGCTGTCGTATACTTGGCATTTTTTAAAAAATAAACAGAATCGTTTTCTTTTTTTGTAACGTTGGCTATTACCGTACCCTCACCCTGTTCGGTTTTAGAATTATAAATAAGCGCTTTTTGCGATTTCGTATTAAAGACTATGGAGTCTGGTTCTACCACATTACTGCCTTGCGTGAAAACTGGAGCTTGCGTATAAGTGCCAACAGTATCTACAATACCTTTTGCATACACGGTATTGGTATTGTAATCTACAATAATGCTTCCAGCCTTAATGTTCATGTCGCCATAATCAATAACCGCTTCGTTGTACAGATAAAGCTTATGCTGCTTTTGGTTGAATTTATTGGTATCTATGGCACTGTATTTTACAATATGCTCGAGCAGTTCTTTTTTAGGTTTAACAGAGTCGGTGAGAACCGAATCCTGGGCCCTTTCACTAAGCTGTGGTGTAAGTAAACTATCTGCTTTTACGATCTTTACATCTTTAACGATAGGCTTGATAGAATCTTTCTTAGTTTGAATGTCTTGGGCGAAGCTTAACGTGTTAATAAACACTGTAAAACTTAATGCAAAAAGTATTTTAAAGTTGTTTGTGTGCAACGCTTTTAAATGTATTTTTGTAAAAGAATGGCTCGGTTTTTGAAAAGCCAAAATTACATATATTTTTCTGGGATTGATTTATTATTTAACGAAAAATTTAAAATTAAAATAAACCTGTCTTTTAAATCGTTAAAAACTTTTATGGAATATCCTTTTTTAAAACAGTTGTTCATTAATTTGGAGCTTTTATAAACTAATAATAGTTATGTTATACCTCATCAAAACGCATAAAGTATTACGTTTCGTATCTGTAATGTCATTATTAATATGTATATTTTTTATGGATGTTAGTTATGGACAAGGAGGCGATAAGTTTATTGTTGTATTAGATGCAGGCCATGGAGGAGATGATCCTGGAAATTTAGGAAATGGTTATAAAGAAAAAGACATAGCCCTAAACATTGTTTTGGAGGTTGGTAAGCAGTTAGAGAAAACTTCAGGAATAAAAGTAGTTTATACACGTAAAACCGATGTGTTTATAGGATTGAAAGATAGAGGTAAAATTGCCAATAAAGCAAATGCCGATTTGTTTGTCTCTGTACATTGTAATGCACACGGATCTCAAGCTCATGGAACCGAGACATTTGTTTTGGGGACACATAGGAATCAAACAAATTTTGAAGTGGCCAAACGGGAAAACTCGGTGATTTTTTTAGAAGATAACTATGAGGAAAATTATGGAGGTTTCGATCCTAATTCTCCCGAATCTGTAATGAGCATAGTATTAAGCCAAGAAGAGTTTTTAGATCAAAGTATTATGTTGGCTGGTTTGATCCAAAAAAAGTTTACAGAAAAGTTGAAACGAAAAAATAGAGGTGTTAAACAGGCAGGGTTTGTGGTTTTGCACCAAACTGTTATGCCGAGTGTTTTGGTAGAAACGGGTTTTTTAACATATAAAAAAGAAGGAAGTTACCTAAACTCAAAAAAGGGACAAACAGAAATTTCTACATCTATAACCAAAGCTGTTTTAGAATATAAAAAGACTTTGGACATTAATATTGGAGATGTAGTTTTCCTTGAAGAAGAAGAAACAAGAGAGACAGAATTGCCCAACGAAATTCTGAGGGATATTGTTTTTAAAGTACAAATAGCAACAGGGTCGAAAGCATTAGTACCCAAAGCCTATAATTTTAAGGGATTGCAGGATATATCTCGTGTTAAGGAAGGCAATTTGTATAAATATTATTATGGGGAAACTTCCGATTACAATAAAACAAAAACCTTGTTAGAAGCTGCAAAAAAGAAAGGCTATGTTTCAAGTTTTGTTGTCGCTTTTAAAAATGGTAAAAAAGTAGCATTAACCGAAGCGATAAAAACAGCTACAAATTAGACTTATTCTTGTTAAAATTATTTTAAATTTGTGGCTTAAACATATGTATTTTGAAAATATCAAAAGAAGTTAAAACCGGCGTATTAGTATTATTGGGCATTCTCCTTTTCATTTTTGGATTTAATTATTTAAAAGGCCAAAATTTACTCGGCTCATCACGGACTTATTTGGTTGTTTATGATAATGTAGAAGGCTTAACAGCTTCGGCTCCAGTTACCATTAATGGATTAACTGTTGGAAAGATTACCGAAATAACCTTTAAAGGAGATGGTTCTGGAAAGCTTCAGGTAACATTAATGATCGATAGTGAGTTTCAGTTTTCTAAAAATAGTAAGGCAGAGCTCTATGAAACAGGATTAATAGGTGGTAAAGCCATTGCTATTGTCCCAACATTTGACGGTGCCGAAAATGCTAAAAGCGGATCGTATTTAGAAGGGACCATGAAAGCAGGTTTAACGGAGTTGGTTAACCAACGATTAACACCGCTTCAAGAAAAAATAGAACGGGTTATGGCAAGTACAGATGTGCTGTTAGCCAATTTAAATGATGTTTTTGATGAAGAGACTAAAGAAGGCTTAAAAGTAGGTATAGCGGGTTTAAGTGAGGTGATAACTAATTTTAAGGCAACATCAAAGTCTATAGATAGGCTTGTTATAAGCAGTGAAGATAAATTGAAAAGCACCCTGTCTAATGTAGATAGCATCTCAGGCAATTTGTCGAAAGTTACAGAAGCTTTGGCAGATGCCGACTTGAAACAAATTACAAATAATTTAGAAACGACCCTCAAAAATTTCGATACCATATTGGCTGGTTTAGAAAAAGGTGAAGGCTCTATGGGCAAGCTGTTAAAGGATGAAGCTTTATATAATAACCTTACCGGGGCAACAAAAGAAATGAAAGCACTTTTAGAAGATATTAAGTTGCACCCTAAGCGTTATTTTAGGATTTTGTCAAAAAAAGAAATCCCTTATACAGCGCCAAAAACCAATTAATTGATCATGGAATATTTGCCGAATATTTTTTTCCTAATTGTACTCATTATAGGTATAGGTTACTTTACAAAAAATGTAAAAAAACTTATTAGAAATATTAAATTAGGAAAAGAAGTAGATGTTAGCGATAACAAACCGCAACGTTGGAAAAACATGATAAATGTAGCGTTGGGACAAGGAAAAATGGTACGTCGCCCTGTTGCTGGTATTTTGCATATTGTTGTTTACGTAGGTTTTATAATTATTAATATTGAAGTTTTAGAAATTATCATAGATGGTGTCCTCGGGACCCATCGTGTTTTTTCAGATTTAGGACGGTTTTATGGGATTTTAATAGCCTCTTTCGAAATATTGGCCGTTCTCGTTTTAGTCGCTGTTATTGTTTTTTGGATACGAAGAAATGGTATTAAGCTACGACGCTTCTGGAGTTCAGAAATGACTAGTTGGCCAAAGCAGGATGCTAATTATATCTTGTATTTCGAAATGGTTTTGATGTGTTTGTTCTTAATTATGAATGCTACCGATGTAATGTTTCAAGAAGCAAATTCCGGTAATATTATAAGCCAGTTTATTGCGCCTTGGTTTAGCGGGTTTTCAGAAAGTACAGTGCACCTAATAGAACGAAGTGCTTGGTGGTTGCACATTATAGGGATTTTGGTATTCTTAAATTATTTATATTTCTCTAAACATTTACATATTTTGCTGGCATTTCCTAATACCTATTATGGAAAGTTAACGCCAAAGGGGCAATTCAATAATTTAGATGCCGTAACCAAAGAGGTAAAGATGATGATGGATCCCAATGTCGATCCATTTGCAGTTCCCGAAGAAGGAGAAGATAGTGGTGAGCCAGATAAATTTGGTGCCAGTGATGTACAGGATTTAAGTTGGGTACAATTGTTAAGTGCGTATACCTGTACCGAGTGTGGGCGCTGTACAAGCGAGTGCCCGGCAAACTTAACAGGTAAAAAGTTATCGCCTCGAAAAATCATGATGGATACCCGGGACCGATTGGAAGAAGTCGGTAGGAACATCGACGCCAATAATGGTCAATTTAAAGAAGATGGAAAACAGTTGTTGGGAGATTATATTTCAACAGAAGAACTTTGGGCATGTACAACATGTAATGCTTGTGTAGAAGCTTGTCCAGTAAGTATAGACCCATTATCAATTATTTTAGAAATGCGCCGTTATTTGGTTATGGAGCAAAGTGCAGCACCAACAGAACTAAATAACATGATGACAAATATCGAAAATAACGGAGCACCCTGGCCCTATAACCAAATGGATAGGTTAAAGTGGAAAGACGAATAACAATAATTTGGGCGTTACCCTAACGGGTCGGGCTTTCGGCAGTCGCTCTCTATGAGTAGCTCCAACAATGCCTTAATCCCTAACGCAAAACCAAAAAATATATACTCACGACATGAGCGAAACGTTAAAAGTGCCAACTATGGCAGAATGTATGGCCGAAGGCAGAAAGCCAGAAATTTTATTCTGGGTAGGATCGGCAGGAAGCTACGACGATAGAGCTAAAAAGATAACCAAAGCTTTCGTTAAAATCCTTAATAAAGCAAATGTCGATTTTGCAGTTTTGGGAACAGAAGAGAGTTGTACGGGCGATGTGGCTAAACGTGCAGGGAACGAATTTTTGTTCCAAATGCAGGCAGTAAGCAATATAGAAGTATTAAATGCTTATGAGGTGAAGAATATTGTAACCGCCTGTCCCCACTCGTATAATACTTTAAAAAATGAATATCCAGAATTGGGTGGTCATTATCAAGTGCAACATCATACCCAATTTATTAATGAATTAATAAAGACGGGACGCTTAAAGGTTAAAGGAGATAATGCACTTAAGGGAAAACGTATCACGTTTCACGATCCTTGCTATTTAGGACGTGCAAATAATGTATATGAGGCGCCAAGAGAACTATTGAAAACCTTGGGGGTGCAATTGGTAGAAATGAAACGTAATAAACAAACAGCTTTATGCTGTGGGGCAGGAGGTGCACAAATGTTTAAAGAGCCCGAAAAAGGAGATAAAGATGTTAATGTGTTACGAACTGAAGATGCCCTGGAAACAAAGTCGGGTATAATTGCGACAGGTTGTCCATATTGTAATACCATGATGACTGATGGCGTAAAAGCTAAAGAGAAAGAAGCCGAAATCACGGTTATGGATATTGCTGAGTTAATTGCTAATGCTCAAGATGTATAAATGTAATCCTTGGAGGAGCGTAACGAAGCAGTTTTTAGTTTAATAGTTATTTATAAACATGTTAGTAGATTTTAATACATTACCAGAAGAATCACGTGTTTGGATTTACCAAGCCAATAGATCATTTACAGATAGTGAAATAGAGGAGATAAGTGCTAAAGTGGAGCAGTTTATCGAAAACTGGACAGCACATGGAGGAGATTTGAAAGTAGGTTACCTTATTGAATACAAGCGATTTATTGTTTTAGGTCTTAATCAAAACTTGAATAAGGCTACAGGGTGTTCTATCGATGCCTCTGTTCATTTTATTCAACAATTGGAAAAAGACTATAATGTGGACTTAATGGACAAAATGAATGTATCCTATAAACAAGGACAATTCATAGCTTATAAATCACTTACCGATTTTAAAAAAATGGCAAAAGACAAAGCAGTTTCTAAAAACACTATAGTCTTTAATAATTTGGTAACTAACATTGCAGAATTTAAAAACAATTGGGAAGTGCCAGCAAGTGACAGTTGGCATAGTAGGTTTTTAAAGTAAACCGAAGGGTTTTCTTATAGATTTTAAATCTATCTTAAAGTTTTTTTATCTTTTTTTTAAAAGTGTTATTTTGGCATGATTATTACGGCTAAAATCTGTCGTATCCAATTACTGTTTAAAATTTACGCGAAGTAGTATTTCTTGTTGTAAGTTTAAGGGGTAAGGGTATTTAAACTTGTTTAAGCGAGTTATAACGTAATTAATCCATATCTATGCGTCAAATCTATATTTTAATACTTTTTATAGCTGTTAACTTTTCTTCTTTTTCTCAAGGAGGTTTAAACCCCTTATTGGCAGAAAATGAAGAATTACAGAAAAAATGGGTAGATAGTGTATATAATACAATGAGCCTGTCTGAAAAAGTCGGTCAATTGTATATGGTTCAAGTGATGTCTAATCAAGATGCAGCTACCAAAAATAAAATCAAGGCATTAATTAAAGAACACCATATTGGAGGTATAATCTATTCGCTTGGCGGACCTGTTAAGCAGGCTAAATTAAATAATCAATTACAAGCACTTTCTAAATTGCCTTTGCTTGTAGGCATGGATGCAGAGTGGGGCTTAAGTATGCGATTGGACTCCACATACGCTTTCCCTTGGAATATGACGTTGGGGGCTATTAAGGATAATAAGTTAATAGAACAGACAGGTAGGCAAATAGGGGAGCACTGCAAACGTTTGGGGGTGCATTTTAATTTTGCACCAGTGGCCGATATCAATACCAATCCATTAAACCCAATTATAGGGAACCGTTCCTTCGGAGAAGATAGAGATAATGTTACCGATAAAGCACTTGCTTTTATGAAAGGGATGCAAGATGCTGGCGTGTTGGCCAATGCTAAGCACTTTCCTGGTCATGGAGATACCGATCAAGACTCGCATAAAACCTTACCAACTATTGGTTTTGATGAAAAGAGAATAGATTCCATAGAGTTGTATCCTTATAAAAAGCTTATAAATGAAGGCTTGTCCAGTGTAATGGTAGCACATTTAAATGTGCCTAGTTTAGAACCACGATCAGGCTATCCGTCATCCTTATCCAAGCATATCGTTACCGATATCCTTAAACAACGATTAAAGTTTCAAGGACTCATTTTTACCGATGCATTAACGATGAAAGGAGCTTCTAATTTTAGCGAATCTGGAGATATTGATTTGGCAGCATTTATGGCAGGTAACGACGTTATGCTAATGTCGGAAGATGTTGGTATTGGCATTAGTAAAATAGTTGAAGCATACAATCAAGGTACTATTTCTGAAGAGCGTTTGGCACATTCGGTTAAAAAAGTTTTAAATGCTAAATACAAAGTAGGCTTATACAATTACAAGCCTACAGAGACCTCTAATTTGGTAGCAGATTTAAATAGGGTTAAAGATGATGTTTTGTATGAGCGACTCATGGAGCACGCTGTAACATTGGTTAAGAACAAGAATAGTGTATTGCCGTTGCAAGACCTTGAAACAAAAGCAATAGCTTATGTTAAATTGGGAGATGATAGTGGTTCGACATTTTTTAAAGAACTAAAAAAGTATGCTAAAGTTCATGAAATTAAGGCCGATAAGCTCAACGAACTTATGAATAAATTGCAACCATACAATACGGTTGTTGTAGGGTTTCATCGCTCGAACGCTAGTCCGTGGAAAGGCTATAAATTTACAAACCAGGAATTGGTGTGGTTATACGAATTGGCGAGAACACATCGTGTTATTTTAGATGTTTTTGTCAAACCATATGCTCTTCTCGATATAAAAACAATTGAGAATATTGAAAGTATTGTCGTTAGTTACCAAAATAGTACTATTGCACAGCAAAAATCTGCACAACTCATTTTTGGGGCTATCCCATCAAAAGGTAACTTGCCTGTTTCTGCTGGACCCTTTTTTAAGGCTGGCGATGGTATAGCGATTAATGCTATTAAAAGATTGAGTTACGGACTCCCAGAACAGGTTGGTATGAGTTCAGAAAAACTTAAGAAAATAGATTCAGTGGCCAAATATGCCATAAAGAAAAAAATGACTCCCGGGATTCAACTATTGGTGGCGAGAAAGGGAAAAGTAATTTACAATAAGAATTTTGGAAAACATACTTATGCAGGAAAGGAAAAAGTAGGTTTTGACGATTTATACGACGTGGCTTCCTTAACAAAAATATTGGCAACGTTGCCTTTGCTAATGGAACTTGAAGAGCTGGGTGAAGTTTCCTTGGATACGAAGCTTTCAGAGATTTTGCCAGAGTATGCAGACTCAAATAAAGCCAATGTAACCATTAAAAGTATGTTGTCCCATTACGCCAGATTGCAACCCTGGATTCCTTTCTATTATGCAACATTAGACTCAGTTTCCAAGAAGCCCAGTCAAGAGTATTATAGAACTTCCTACAGCGATGAATTTAATATTGAGGTAGCCAAAGATCTGTATCTAAAAAGAGACTACCAAGATACAATTCAAAAGATCATTAAGGATACAGATTTATTGGGGCGATTAAGGTACCGTTACAGTGACCTTCCATATTATATCCTGAAAAAGTTTATTGAGAATTATTACGATAGAACGCTCGATTTTCTTGCTCAGGAGCATTTTTATAAGCCCTTAGGAGCAAATTATACAATGTATAATCCCTATCATAAAATAAGTAGTAAAAAGATAGCTCCAACAGAAGAGGACGATTATTACAGACATCAAAAAGTACATGGCTATGTACATGATATGGGAGCGGCTATGCAGGATGGAATTGGGGGACACGCCGGGGTTTTTAGTAATGCTAACGACGTGGCCAAGATCATGCAAATGTATTTGCAAAAAGGGTTTTATGGAGGAAAACGCTACTTAAAGCCAGAGACTATCGATAAGTTTAATACATGTTATTATTGTGATGACCACAATAGACGTGGCGTTGGTTTTGATAAGCCCCAGTTGGAAGAAGAAGGCCCCACTTGTGGTTGTGTGTCTATGACCAGTTTTGGACATTCTGGATTTACAGGTACCTATGCATGGGCCGATCCAGATTATGAAATCGTATATGTTTTTCTTGCTAACAGAACCTATCCTAATGTAGGTAAAAACTTGTTGTTAAGAGAAAACATTAGAACAGAAATACAGCGTTTAATTTACGAAGCTATAGAAGATTAATTTATTCGAGATAGAGTAAGTTTTAGGCTAAAAGTGCTACAAATAGTCAAGTTGATCGCATATCAATTAAAATTAGTGTAGCACAAAAGAGAAAAAGATTGAATTAACTAAAATTTAAACTTGTGAAACGAACATTAATAAATTTTAAGCATTCTTTCACAAAAGGAAATATTTAAAATTTTTAATGTGAGAACGTAGCGGTTGCATACGTTCTCAATTTTATAATTTACTTATTATTAAACAGTTATCAAAATTTAAACGAATGAAACCCTCATTACGTTGCAAAATAATTTTAGAGGAATCCGTCACAAAAGGGTATGAATAAGTAAAGAAAAAAATCCGTCTATTTGATAAAACAAACAAAAACAGACGGATTATGAGACAAGACACCGTTGCCTTCGAGCAAGTAGTATCCCGTGGATGTGGGATGGACGTCCACAAAGAGATTGTAGTAGTGACCATCCAGAGTAAAGGTATAAAAACGCTGACAAAAAGTTTCCATACCTATACAAGTTCTTTGATAAAATTGAGAGATTGGTTAAAAAAGCACAAGGTTAGCCACATAGCCATGGAAAGTACAGGCGTGTATTGGAAGCCTATCTACAATGTTCTGGGGGATGATTTTGAGATTTTGTTGGTCAATGCCCGACATGTAAAAAACGTACCGGGGCACAAGACCGACAAGAAAGACAGCAAATGGCTCTGTAAGTTATTGTTGAGCGGCTTGTTAAAAGGCAGCTACGTTCCCGAACGCAAGATTCGTGAGCTTCGGGACTTGACACGCTACAGGAAAAAACTGGTCCAAATGGTAAGTTCGGAGAAGAACCGTTTCCAAAAGATATTGGAAGATGCCAATATTAAACTGTCCGTTGTGCTGACAGATACGTTCTGCAAAACAGGGTTGAAAATGCTCAATGTTATTGTAAATGAGCAAAATTATAATCCCAAGCAACTGTTAAGTATGGTACATGGCCGGGTAAAAGCAAATCGCAAGGACATAGAAGAAGCCTTGACAGGCTATGTCACAGACCACCACCGTTTAATGTTAAGGGTGATCTGGGATAATATGGCACGTTTGGAG
>NZ_BAABCY010000011.1:0-1211 GCF_039539345.1 Snuella lapsa
AGAAAACTTAGACTTGGGAAAGATAATTATTATCTAAATCAATTCCCTAATTTTTTAAATGAAATTGCCCTGAAATATATGCAGATAATAATAGTTGAGTAATGAAGAACCCGTTTAAGCATATAGATAGACCGCTAAAAGAAGTTCCTCCAGAACTTAAATCTAAAGTAATGAAAGATATTGCTATAGCTAAGCTTATTATGGAGCTTGCTGCTTTATTTTCATATGATATCGGATATATCATAGAAACTATCGCTAAACAAAGAAAAGATAAATAATAGTTTAACCACATACTTAACTTAAATATATAATTATGGAAAAAGCAACGCAATGGAAAGATATGGCTTTAGAAACGTTAACATCGATATGGAAAGAAGTCGCTCAAGTATTACCTAACCTATTAGGAAGCCTTTTGTTATTAATTTTTGGTTGGTTGTTTACTAAACTTATAATTAAAATTGTAAAAAAGGCATTAAAGTTAGCAAACGCCAATAAACTTGATGATACCTTAAACGATATTGAAATCATTGAAGGCAAAAAATTAAACTTCAATACCATTAAGATCGTTTCAAACTTTGTGAAGTGGGTGCTGTATATCATATTGATTGTTATGGTTTTGGATATTATGAACCTTAACATGGTTTCTGAAAGAATAAGTGATATTCTAAGTTATTTGCCCCAACTTTTCACGGCTCTTGTCATTTTTACTGTAGGCCTAATTTTTTCAAATCTTATTAAGAAAGGCGTACGTTCGTTTTTTGAGTCTATGGAATTGTCTGGTGCTAAGCTAATCAGTCAAATCGTATTTATTATCATTCTAACCTTTGTTACCATTACAGCTTTAAATCAGGCGGGAGTAGACACTAATATTATCACCAATAACATTACCATGATACTTGCGGCCTTTTTATTGGCTTTCACATTGGCTTTTGGTTTTGGAGCGCAAAAAGTAGTAAGTGATTTATTAAAAACATTTTATACGAGAAGGACCTACGAAATTGGTCAGGTTATAGAATTTAATGATATTAAAGGAGAGGTCGAAACCATTAATAGTATATCGGTGACCTTAAAAACAGACAAAGGAAAATTAGTAGTACCAATAAAAGATATTGTAGAGAGCCAAGTAAGGATACGGGAGTAATTGGACTTGCAACAAAAAGTCGGACAATTTTTCTAAGACCTATGCCACGTTTTTAATTTGATAAAATTCT
>NZ_BAABCY010000012.1:0-79348 GCF_039539345.1 Snuella lapsa
AGAAAACTTAGACTTGGGAAAGATAATTATTATCTAAATCAATTCCCTAATTTTTTAAATGAAATTGCCCTGAGCTGCAATGGATATGTTTACATGTTAGCAAAAGTTATCTATTAGATATTATATAAGAAAAATTGAAATTAATATACGTGTTCCTTATGTTTAATTTTTTGCCTCCATATGTGTTTTCTGCTTTTAAAACATCAATAATCGATTGATAAATAGCTAATTCAAGTCTAAAATCGTTAAAAGCATATCCAGTTCCAAAGTTTCCTCCAAAATCAAACGAACTATTCGGTTTCCCTATATCCATTGACTCTGCTTTATATGAAACGAGAAGTCCTAATTGAGGTCCAATAAATAAATAAGGTTTATTAAAAAATTTAAAATTTAATGGAATAGAAATATAGTCTAACTTGTAATCCACTGAGTCAAGAACTAAATAATCAATATCGCTTTTATCCCTATCACCCATTTGATTGAATAGTAGTTTTGGATAAAAAGATATTTTGTCAGATAAAGGAATTTCGGCAAATATTCCGATGCTTAATCCAAGGGAAGAAGTATTAAGATATTCACCTCCTATGGTATTAAATTTATTTGAAAACCTAGAAGAATTAATTCCTAGGTTTGCTCCATAGTCGATTTGTGAAAAGCTTACTAATGTGATTAAAATCATCAAAATTGAAAGTGCGTGTCGTTTTTTCATAATTTTTGCTAACGGGAGACCTCACAAAAAGTCTCATTTTTGAATAAAAGTAAGATAATTAATTCAATTGCTTAGATGTAGGTTAAAATTTATCGACTGTAGTTTTAACTAAGTATGGTATATTTCGAAAAGGTGCTATTCTCTATACAAGGCAATCCCCAGAGTAGGATAATCGACCAAACCCTGTTCAGTCAACCCTTCGATTGCGCCTGTATCGAGCTTGTCGAGATGTTCAGGACAGGCTCGGTACTCATATTTGGCCGTATCTATCACACGGCTTAGTTATTGTGGCTAGTTATTTTTTTCACGCAACACCTTTTTTAGTTCCAATATATCTTCTCTTACTGCTGGTTCTTTTACTATGCCCAATGCTTTATTACAAAAATCCATTGAGGTTTTATAATCCTTTTTTTTATAATACGAATTGGCTAAATTGTAATAAAAATACCCCCTAATTTCTCTATCATTTTCATATTCCAATCCTTTTAATAGCACTTCGATTGATTTATCAAATTTTAAAAGCTTGTTATAGGCCGTTCCTAAATTTATATATGTTGCAGAATTAGTACTATCGATTTTAAGCGATTTTTCGAAGTACTCTATACTTGCGTTTGATTCGTTTAAATTAGCAGAAACATAACCTAAAGCGTTTAGAATAATTATATTGTTCGGTTCAATTTGGTTTGCTTTTTCATATAGCTTTTTTGCTTTTTGATAGTTTCCTTTTGAATTTTGGTCAGATGCAAGGTCAAAGGTCACAGATGCAATAGAATCTTTCATCCAGCCTCTTTTAAAATGGTTTCTATAAATAATCTCTGCATCTTTTGATGTTTTGGAAATAACTCTGTCAGAATCATTTTTACAATTCGGAAATGTCAGAATTAATATTGTCAAGAGTACTTTTCTCATAATGCAACACAACAGAAGACCTCGCAAAAAGCCTCTTTTTTAAATAAAAGTAAGATAATTAATTCAATTGCTTAAATATAGCCTTTAAAATTTATGGCCTACAATCTTAAAGAGCACCTGAAATTCATAGAAAAACACAGTAAAAGTGGGGCGGCAAGCTTGTCCAATGTTCGTTTTGCTCTTAAAGCTATCCCACAATACGTTTTACGTCTTTTTAAGCCTTATAATTTTAGGGTGCAAGCAATTTACACGGTAAAATAAAAGCCCTTAAAAGGGCTTATTTGTGTCTTGTTTTTAGAAAATTAAGGGCTTGCGCAACGGTTACCGGTGTTAGCAAACGTTTTTAATTGGGGTTTACTATTCCGTCGTAATGTCCTATTACAGTCCTGTCATCCCAAACAAATTTATAATCTAAATTGATTTTAGTTATTTGATTTCCGTCGTTTATAATTGAATGAACTGTGACAACACCAGATTTTATTCCATTACCCCCATAAATTGAATAAGCCAGACCCCAATTTTCCAATGTAGTATCGTAAAATTCTACAGGATTATGGTCATATATGCCTTTATTTTCAAATGTATATGTTCCAGGTGTAAGAGGAAGATCTGTTGGTGAAATCAAATCAAATCTTCCAATTTGGCCAATGTCTTGGTTTTCATGGGATGAAAAAATTAAGACATAACGAAAGCAACAGCTAGATGTCGCAAAGTCAGTCCGATAAAATTTCCCATTAACCTTGAATCCGTTATCAGTTATAGTGTCGTCATCATTTGATGAACAGCTGAGAAATATAAAAACGATCAGAAAATAAATGGTTTTTTTCAGAATTTTCATTTTTAGTTTGGTTTAAATATTTGTTAAACAAGGTGTTGGCAAAGTTTTTTATTCATAGTATTCAATATCATATATTACACTATTTCCATTAACATTTGTCGGATAATTTTCACTATCATATATGTAAGAGAATGTTGTTGTTGTTCCAACGCTTACTTCGTTTATTGATATAATATTGTTTTTTAGAAATGGGAAACCGTAACCTTCAAATCCACCAATGTAAATTCCATCAAATTCCCAAAAGAATTCAATAAATCTTTCAATATAAATGGATTCTAATTGTCCATAAAATGGATTTATTTTGTCATCGTATTCTATTGTGAATTCTGACAGCAGATTGTCTGTGTTGTCATATGATTTAGCAGAAACCAAATTTCCATTAGAATCATAACCAAAGTTTGTGTATTGGTTACTTTCGGTAAATTTGATTATTAATCCATTATTGCCAAGTTCCATTTCTGCTTGGGAATTTGCATTTCCCTCAATTTGTCCTGTCAATGTAATGATACTACCATTGTATGTTATTGTTACATCTTCACTATTTGCAGAATAACCTGATAGAAGTCCATTTGAATTATATGTATAAGTATATGTGTCACTATATGATGACGAACCTGTTTCTTGGTAACTCCATTCAGTTAATCTATTTTCTGAATCGTAAGTGAAACCAGAGACATATCCAAAATTGTTGTAGGTTCCATTCAAACTTGAAATCAGGTCTTTACTGTTATAGGTATAATCTACTTTTCTGGTTTCAGAGATTTTTTCGGTTTTCACTAATTTATTCGTTGGTAAAGGTTCTGGGTTGTCAGAAGTGTCATTAGACGAACAAGAAAATAGGATTACGTCAAGTAAAATTAGGGTCAGAATTAATTTTGTTTTTTTCATAAAGTTTGTTTTCAAATGTTTGCTAACGGCAGTCTGTCTCAAAACTACCAATTAAAGTTTAAAGATAGATTAAAAAGAAAAGATCAACAAAGAATAATCGTACAATAAGGTTTTGGGCAAAAAAATAGAATATAACGGCACTATCTCCGTCTTTAATGCCATAATATGCTTTTTTATATGCGGATGCTCGTATCTTCATGATCATTCAAGTCACCCCCAAACTATATATGTGTAATGCATCCTTTGCCCTGATAACTAAAAAGTTCAGTTTCTTCATCTTTCTTCAATATTTGAAGCTCCTTACCCATGGTTACGAAAGTCTTTAGTGTATTGACATCAATAGACTGTAAATCATTTGATTCCTCTTTTTCTCTTTACAGTTCCAAAACCCCATTAAAAAGATCATAAAACAACTCTATGGATTTTAATAATTTGATGTTTTAAACAGCATCACATATATATTAATTCATTTTTATTTCCAATTCATCCGCTTTACTCAAGGAAACGTTTTCTTTGAATGCTACTATAACCTGACCATCCCTAAACACATATCCACTTTTAATCATATTTCCATTAATACTTACATCCAATTTCTTGGGTTTAACATTGGCTGCCAAAGTAAATGTACTAAGTTTAAGTGTTCCAAAATCTAAGGACAAGGAAGAAGCATGTGTATCGCCCTGCTTGGTTTGCGTAAACGTTCCCCAACTATTTCCTGTTATGAAAGCCGACTTAAAATTATTGGGTTCTATTTTGGGAGCAAATCCAATCTGTCCATTTGGTTCGTTTAAAGTAAAACCAGAAGCGGCTATAAATGCACCATAGCTTGACATGGCTCTAGTATAATGATTGCCATATTCGACCTCGTTATACGGGTTTCGCTTTTTGGGCGCATATCTGCCATGTATGGCTTTAATCATTTCCATGCCTTTATCGACCAATCCTTCAGCAATCATATGCGCTGCTGCCTGATAGGTAAAGCCTGTCATACTTTCACTAAAGTATCCTATTACCAGTTTGTCCCAGTCTCCTGATTGACTTCCCGGTGCTTCTTCGGCCCCTCCTTTTGGAAAAGAGCACATAACAGTCCCTGGTTCCCCAGGAAGTGCATAAAACCTAACATTTTTAATAGCGGCGGTATCCAGATAAGGTCCAACATCTTCATAGTAATTATACTTATGGATAGACTTAAGAGCACTTACCGTTTCTTTTTTTGGAATCACCCTGGGTAATCCAACCTGGCTTGCCCATGATTGCCCAAGCACCTGATCGATATGACAACCAATGTATGAATTAGGAGTTTTACGATTTTCAGGGTCTAAAATATTAATGAAATATTCGCCATTGAATAGTTCATCCGTCATGTTCTTTTTTCCCATAGTAGCTATACTCGCACATTTCTTGGCAAATGCTATGTCTTTAATATCTCTGGCCATAGATGCACCTGCCAATAGTGCGGCATTATACATACTACTGGTCCAGGCAATCTTGCCATACCACATTTTGTCCAGTGTATTGTATTGAATACCCTCTAAAACACCATCTGGTTTTCCCGTCTTCTCAGCGTCATGATCAATCATGTATTGAATACTTTTTTTAATCTTCGGCCAATAGGTTTTTAGCATATTCATATTGGGAGCTGTTGTATGTTCACGATACATACGTAAAACCGTGCCGGCATGTCCATCAACGGCATAACCGCGCCCATCATGACTCCCCATGTTGCTAAGCTCTCCTCTATATTTAATAATACCTTCTTCAGCAAAAGATAACCCATAGTCTATCTGTGTTCTAAGCTGGCGTGCCAATGACGGAAAAACACGCCCTAAGGCTTGCTCATAATGAAAAACATGGGTGCAAGTACCATGTCCTAAATAAACCCCTTCCATGGCATAAAACCGTCCTTCATTGTCAACGTCATCGGTCAAATCGTCCAAACGATAACAAGACGTTGTTGCCAGTGTACTCGTATTTATAAATGTGCGATCTAAAAACCAAGTTGGAAGTGAAGCATCGTACCAGGTCTTGTTCCATTGTTTGGTCGTAGCCAAATATTTATCGGCATTACCTAAAATAGTCTCAGCAACATGGGTAGACGATGTGAACTTCTTACTATAGTAATGCCTAAGGTTTTTTTTGTTTTTTAAATGATGAAACCCACTTTCAGGTCGATGAACATTGGGGAAGTACCAAGACAGTACAAATGTTAATGTTTTGCTACCACCAGGTTGCAATGTCACTTCTTTCCCAACTAGACCTGTTATAACCTCACCAACCTCAGCTTCAGCTGATGTACTGTTGGACGGACGCAATTCTTCTGCTAAATTGTAATCAATATTGCGTGGCGCTTTCGGCATAAACCAGCTTTGACCTTCACCAACCAAAGTCAATGTCATATTTCCATAATCGGGTAAATCCTTATGTTCTTCGGTCACTTCTGAAGTACATACAAGCTGTAGTTTATTGTCCGAGGAGATTATGGTGTTTTTATGTTTGCCATCGGCATTATTAGCGGTCTTAAAATTGGACATATTTTGTAGCCAACCTATCAATTCAGCAGATACAGGTTTGTCGGAATCATTAGTCAGTTTATATTCCAATACTACTGCCGGAAAATCTGAGGATTCATGGTCGGTAGGAATAAATGGGGTATAAGCTTGCAGTGCTACGCTAACTGGAAAATCGGAATCAACATAAGTGACTTTAGCCAGGGGATACTCTCCCCTAAACGTAATATCTTTGAAACCTCCTTCACGGAGTAATTTTACACTTGGAGTAATAGTGCTTGGCAACAGTTTTTTCACTCGAACAGCGAACCCTTGTTCAAACTGTTTATCTTGCACCATAGGGTTCAAATAAAATTTATCTCCTGGTCCTCCCGGATTAATGCGTTGTATATTAAAAATGTCCCAATACCACAATTGACCATCTCCTCCCATATATACCTGACCAGAGGTAATGCCTCCAATTGGCATTCCAATATATTTTAATTGATCTTTAGTGTAATATTCTGAATTTTGGCTCAGTATAGGCCCTGAAAAAGTAAGTATGCAAAAAATACTTAGTAGTACTTTAACCATCATTTTTGTTTATTTACTTAATAACTCTTTTATAAATTGAACTTCTTCCGTTTTATAGGGGCTTCCATCTTCTCTGTATATGTCATGAAACCAAAGCTCTGGTTCTTGATTATAGGCTTTGTCCCATGAATCCCATGGATAAATAGTTTGTGATTTCCCAGATACAAACCCCCAGTTATAACTTGCTACATTATACCTCTTAAATACCGGTAATATATCCTGAAATGTTGAACCAACACTCCTAGCCATATACTCGGTACATATTAAAGGACGATTGGATGACGCTAAACGTTCAACCATGCTTCTTGTGGTTTCGGCGTTGGCATAGCAATGAAAATTAATAATATCAGAATTTTTATAGGCATAGGTATCTATGGCACTCATTTGATTTAAAGGTTTATTAATTGAAGTCCATACGCCAACACACAATGGTTGGGATGGATTCACTTCCCTAGCCCATGTAAAAACCTTCTTCATTAAGTTCAAAGAGTGAACTTCTTTATTTTTAGGTTCTAATTCTCCATAACTATTACTGTTAAGGTTACCTGGTTCGTTATACAAATCCCAGATAATAACCCTTTTATCTTCTTTGTAATGTGATATGACACCTTTTACATAGCCCTTTAATCGATTCCATTGTAACGAATCTGTTAACACTTCTTTTCCTGGGCTTTGTACCCATCCCGAATTGTGAACTCCTGGATCAGGTGCTTTCTGTAAACCCATTCTTGGATTAGGATCCCAAACATCGTCCAATAAGACAAACATGGTCTTGATACCGTGGCCATTAGCTATATCGAGATAAGTATCTATTCGCTCCAGATAAGCATTAGCATCTTGCTTCCATACCAGATCATGGAGAAATACACGCATGGTATTGAACCCTAAATCTTTCGCCCATTGGAGTTCTAGATCAATGCGATCTGGGTCGAACGTTTCTTTCTGCCACATTTCAAGTTGATTAATCGCTGAAGCCGGTGCATAATTGGCGCCTACCAACCAACCTTGCGTTGCATACCATTTATTCGCCCTATCTTCCGACCAACGTTGCAGGAGAGTTACCTCACTGGCTTCATCCTTTACTACACCTTCTTTTTTGGAATTCTTGGAATTACAAGAAACGAGTGTAATAAAAACTACTAGAATTATTAAAGTGTTTATTTTCATAATTAAATTGTTTTGTAATATCTGTATTAGCTAACAGAAATCTTTGTTTATTATAGTAGAGCGTTTGCGATAGCTTCCAATGAAACACTGAGCAGTTTCTTTGATATACCATTCAATACCATTTGATTTCCCTTAAAATGATATATCCGTTGGACATGTTCAAAATGCGCACCTGCTTTTAAGAAGAGGGCTGGTGACGAGGATTCCAACTCATAGAACGGTCCTAATTGACCACCATTCTCCAGAGGCCCGTCATTATAGGAATTAAATACATCTCCCGAAAAAGGATCTTCCTGAATCTCCCATGCTGAATTAACATACTTGTCATCAACCTGTGGTTGCGCTATTTCCAAAACTGTTAAAATTCCATTCTCTGCATCGTAACTACCTATGTATTTTGTAGCACGCTTTGGAGAGATGCCTATCTTGCCCCTGCTTTTGCCATCAGCCTTAAAAAACACCGCATCGTTGGTAGTTTTTAAACGCTCTTCGCTTATCTTGCCAAAATAGTTGTCATTAACCCGGGTTCCTAATTTAGACACTTCTCCTCCTCTTATCGGCGCAACTACCGTTACTTTAGGTGATGGATTAAGCATACAGAGCAACCATATCGATACAGTACCCGTGTTTTCAGTCCAATCAAAATTTCCAGTGTTCTTTACCTCATTCAAAGTCTCATAAGCAACTACCGAAAATGCGTTATTATCCAAACCTAAATGAGAAGTAATCGCATCCTTAGAAAGTAGGTTTACTGTCCTTTTGATGTTTATATCGAAGGTAGTTCCCGAATAGTTTGTCAGAGAGGCTTTCTTATTAAAAACAACTGATGTCTTGTTACGGGAAACTGTTTGAAATGGCTCTGAATCTATTGCTGCAGGCACTTTCCAATCTGAAAAATCAAATCCCTTGCCTTTTGGGAAAAACAGGGAAAACTGTCCTCCTTCGGGTCCCAACCAAAAACGCTCTTCGCCTCCAAAAGCATTGAATTGGGAATTAATCTTTCCTGAAACAATCAGATCATGGTTAATCCAACCAAAGCTCATCCCTTCATCGCCATCTAATGTGCTAGTCATAACACGACCTTGCAACTCAGGCACAACCACAATCCCCGATTTTTCTAAGGGGTTTTCCATAACCGTCGCATCTTGATAATACTGTTGCAACAGTTTTCTATCATACCCATAACTTCCTTTGAGGGGTGCTTTTTCTTCACTTTTTATTGTTACCTCAAAACGCCTCAAATAACAATCATTACCATTATGTACCATACTAATCCCCCATTCCAATGCATTCGATTCATTCCCTGTTAAATCCGGTCGATAAGCACCAGGGGCATTGGGCCTATTAATTGCTTTAACCGAATGCGCGTTAGACATAAAGTCGAATCCGGTTTCTGAATAGGCAATTGTAGATGAAATCGATGCTAATGCGGCAACTCCCAAACCTTGCTTCCAGATCATCACTTCATGGCTTTTATCAAGTATTGGATTATTTGGACGCTTCACATAGGGGCCTTCTGGCTGATCTGAAACCGCAACGCCCATTTGTGTGTGAGCGGGTCCAGCCGATCCATGGGACCTACTTCTTCCTTTGTAATACAAAAGGTATTGCCCTTCCCTATAAATCAAAGCGGCATCATCAATGCGATAGCTGTCAAAGTCTTCAGGGGTATCACTAATTTTCAATACTGGGTTGGCATCTACACGGGTAAAAGGTCCTTCAGGTGCATCGGCTATCGCTAATCCCAACGCTGTGATATCTGTGGCTGCATTGTTTTCAAAAACACCATCGTTTCTTTCTGGCGTTGGTTTTACACCTGTATAAAATAGATAATACTTTCCATGAGCCATCATGATATTAGGGGTAAACACGGCGTGGGAATCAAAATGCCCTTGTATACCAACCCCTAAGGCTTCCCCTTGTTCCTGCCAGGTGTATCCCTCATCATTAGAAGTCGCATACCAAATGGTTCCCCAATATCCAGGTGCTTGACCCAAAACTTTCGTATAGTACACATAATAGGTATCATCCACTTTTATGACATCACTAGGATCCCTTCGCGTTATTCCCGCTTCATAGCCTATACCTTTAATGTTTGTATAACCATAAACGACAGGAGCATCAGTATTGTTTTCGGTAACCTGCTCTGGCTTATTATTTTTACAGCTGAAAAAAATAAGTGATCCCAAAAGCAAAATTGCAAATTGTTTTTTCATCTTCTATTCTTTAATATTATGGTTTGTTAATATTTTATGTCAACCATTATCTGATCTCCTAATTTAAGTATTTGTTCCTCAAACTCCACATGGCAGGTATTTCCAAAAGTAGTTTTCTCTGCTTTTACGCGTTTACCATTAAGAAATAGTCTAACTTTCACTACGCTGCTTTTCACTCCAAGTGAAAGCTTATTAAGCTTCAACTGACCATTAAGCATTGTTAAACTATTTATTTGTGCTTTCTGGGTTCTCTTTTGTTCAAAAGTTCCCCACCCTTCTGCGACGGTAAACGGTGCTTTAAAATCCTCTGGATTCAACTTTGGATTGAATGCCAAATGCCCTTTGGGGCCATGATAGTCGAACCCACAAACAGCGAGAAACACCCCATAACTTGCCATGGAACGACTGTAATGATCACTGCATTCAATTTCATTAAAAGGATTTCTGGCTATAGGGTGGTATCTGTCATGTACGGCTCTCATAGTAGCCAAACCCTCAAGTAACAATCCTTCATATACCATGTGCGCCGCCACTTGGTATTCAAAACCATTCATCGCTTCATCGAAATAGCCACCGGGTCCTAACCAAGTCTCTGACTCGTCGGGTCGTTTATCCATTCCTGGAACGGCTTTTTCTACTCCGCCTTTGGGCCAGGTACACATAATGGTTCCTGCTTCGCCTTCGGTAGCATAAATACGTGCTCCTTTAATGGGTTTGTTTTGCTTTTGATATAAAAAAGCATCCGGTGCAAAATTGTATTTCCATATGGATTTTAGGGCAGATCGCGTTTCGGATTCGGGGATAACCCTTTCTGGAAGACCTATTTGCCAACCAAAACTCTGTCCTAAAACCTGATCGATATGACATCCTATATTAGTATTTATAGCATTTGGATGATTCGGGTCGGGCTTATGAATAAAATACTCGCCGTTATATAGTTTCTCTACAATATTCTTCTGTCCTCGCTTTAATAGTGTATCGCAAGCACTTGCAAAATCGTAATCTCCAACTTCCAATGCCATTTCCTTTCCTACCGCCAACGCCCCTAAATACAGTGAACTGATCCAACCCATCGGACCGTACCATGATGCATCTAATGTATTATGTTGACCTCCTTCCAATAAACCATCTTGGTCTTTGTCTTCACTGATAATGAAAGCCACAGACTTCTTTATTTTTGAATAATTTCTTTTTAAAAAGGCATCATCTTTACTCATTTTATGTTCCCTGTACGCTCTCATGATGGTGCCACAATGGCCATCGTGGGCTACTTGTGAACCGTATCTTCCAGCCGTCTCATCCCGATGGCCTAAAGAGCCATCTTCATTGAACATGCGTCCATAATCGGTTTCTTCACGTAGTTTACGCTCCAATTTTGGAAACACATGCGCCATCCCTTGAGCATATTGCCAAACGTGTTGGCAAGTTCCCGGACAACATTCAACACCTTCCCACCCCCAAAAACGGCCATTATCAAACCATAATACGGTGTTGGTAGCCAAACAATCAAGGGAAATAAAACTTCTATCCAACAACCAATAAGGTAACGTAGAATCGTACCATGTTTTATTCCATAGGTGCGTTGTTTCTGTTAATCTTTTGAAATGATCTCCTATGTACTCCGATACTGCACTGGCTGATTTAAACTTATTATAATAATGGCGTTTTAAGTTTTTGACACCCTCTAATGCCAACAATTGTCCGGTCTCATGTTCCTGTTGATTTAAATGGGGAAAACACCATGAGATTACAAAAGAAATCTCTTTGGTTTCTCCGGGTTCCAAACTTAATATCTTTCCTAAAAGACCTATGGCTTTCTTGCTTAAACTACTTGTTTTAGCTCCACTAGGTGCCTCATCTTTCATGTTACCAAAAAGGTTTTCAATATCACTTACAGAATCTGTTGCTAAGTTTAGAATTGTTTTATTGGTATCTTTTAAAACAGACAATGCCATCGATCCATATCCGTGCTTTTCTTTAAGGCTATCTGAAACGGTATAGTTTAAACTTTCTAAATTATTAGATCCGATATATGTACTTTTCCTTTCACCTTTTTCATCCGAATCCTCGAAAGGACAAACCGCATTCTCCAACCAGGAAATCAGTTCCAATTCAACCATAGAATTACTGTTGTTGGACACTTTATAATTCATTATTGTGGCCGGTAGAGCTGAATCTTCTTCATTCAAAGGTATGAACGGGGAAAACGCTTCCAATCTAATATCTACAGGCAAATCTTCGTCATGGTAAGTTACTTTGCCAATAGGATATTCACCCCTAAAGGATACTTCTGGAAAGCCTTTAGCATCTAAGGCCCTTATTAAGTGACCTTCATCCGTTTTTATTCTTATAGCGGCACCTTGTTCCAATGGTCTTTTTTCCCTTGCAAACACTTTATCAGGATCTTTGTAGTGCCCCCCTAAGGTCATGGCATCAAATCGCTGTCCGTGATCCTTTTCCCTACTGTATTCTGTTTTAAAAATATTCCATAGCCATAGTTTCCCATCACCTCCAAGATACAATTGACCACAAGCGATACCGCCAATAGGCATTCCCACATACTTTAATTGTTCCTTTGTATAAATTTCTGGTTGTCCACGTTCAAACAAAGATTTTACCCACGCCGGGGATAGTTTCTTATCCTCTGGAATAAGATGCGATTCTTGGTCGAAATTAAATGGTCCTGCAAAAATTGAGGGGTTTGGAAAGGCTAAGAAACCAAACCCCAAAGCGCTTTGTTTTATAAAATTCCTGCGAGCCAAGTGGTGCTCATCGGTATTGGGACTACAACATCCGGTGTTGGGATTGCAACATGATGTTTTATTTTTTTTCATAATCTATGTAATTGACTTGTACGTATTTTTAAGACAGTATTGAAAGTCCTTTACTTATTAGTAATTTATAACGGCCACTAAGTCCTGATCTTCAATAATTGTGAAATCTTTAAAAGTAATGATAACAGACTCTTTTTGCTGCTGATAACTATTTTTAATGCGTTTACCATTTAGCTTCAAAACAACCGATCCAACCTTTTTATTTTTTGGTATGACCACTGATAGCTGTTTTAATTGTATACTACCTGAAGCCATATGTATGGTCATCGCTTGCTTACCATCCGATTGGAACTGGGCGTAACTCCCCCAGCCTTCGGAGGCAATAAACGCTGCTTTAAAATTTTCAGGGGTAAGCTTTGGTGCAAACGCGATTTGTTTTTTTGGACCATGGTATTTGAAGCCACAAACAGCCAGATACACCCCATAACTTGCCATAGCACGCGCATAATGATCACTACATTCTACTTCGTTATAAGGATTACGTTTTGTCGCATGATAGCGGTCATGAATCGCTCTGGTAATAGCCAATCCTTCCATGAGTTTACCTTCCCAGATCATGTGCCCAGCAACTTCGTACTCAAATCCCGTCATACACTCATTAAAGTAACCAAACTGCCAATGTTTTTCCCAATCGTCCCGTTTCCCTCCTTTTGGCCAGGTACACATCACCAATCCCATATCGTTGTCTATAGCATACGGTCTTCCGGCTAATTTTTCAGGAAGTGAAGCCCTGAATTTTCCCATATGGGGAACAAAATTGTACTTCCATAGTGATTCCAGTGATTTTTGGATCATTTCCTCATTGTACAATCGTCCTAACCCCAACTGAAATGCCCAACTTTGTCCAAATACCTGATCGATATAGCAACCTATACCAATGCCAATAGCATCCTTATGTTTGGGGTCTTCGTTCTGAACAAAGAACGCTCCGTTAAACAAGGTTTCAATATTTTTTTGCCCTTTTTTGAAAATGGTTTTGCATTGCTTAGCGAATGACTTATCATTCACTTCTTCAGCCATTACGCTTCCTGCCGACAATGCCGCCAGATACAAAGAGGTGATTACAGGAATGTTACCATACCATTCGGCATCTAAGGTATTATGCTGTTCACCATAGATCATTCCATTGGCTTCACCGTCTTCTTCATCCATAGCTATTAAATACTGTAAAGCCAATTTAATATGCTTCCAATTCGTATTCAAAAAACTAGTATCCGGCATCATTTGGTGTTCCCTGTACGATCGCAGTACAATACCTGCCTGACCGTCGGCCGCATCGCGGTTGGCCCTTCCTCCCCTGAAATCGATTTTACCCTGTTCGTCCATAACGGCAAAATCGGTACGCTCCCTAAGGTTGCGCTCCAATTCTGGAAATACACGTCCAACGGCTTGCGCATAATGCCATACATGGGTACAGGTACCGGGACAACAACCAATGCCTTCCCAAGCCCAAAAGCGCCCGTCTTCCAATAGGTAACATGTTTCTGTAGCCAAAATAGAGGTATTTGCAAAGGTCCTGTTCAACAACCAGTAAGGCAAAGTAGATTGGTTATAAAAGGTATCACTGAATGTCAACGTTTGCTTGTGTAACTTTTCAAAATTATTAGTGATCTCCTGTGCTACTTCCAATGCATTATTAAAACGATTGCTATAGGAACGCCCTTTAAAACGGTCGCCGTCTACACTCAAATTTGGGAAATACCAACTAATCACAAAGGCTATATCCTTTTGGGCTCCGGGTTGTAGAGTTACTGTTTTACTAAGTCCCCCACGTAAACTATTTCCAAAAGCCTCTATTGCCGATGCTTTGGAATCATGTTCACTTGGAAATAACATCTCTGAATAATAATCCTCTTGTGCAGTAGACTCAACATTTACACCATCATTTAGTAGCATTAAGCTCATATTTCCATAGTCGCGTTGCTGTTTATGCTGAAAGTCCAATTCTGAACCGTTTTCATCTATAAGCGCTTCGCAAAACAATGCTGAAGACTTATCATCCTTTGTAATTGTATTTTTTAAACGCACCTCAGTAGCCACACCATTCATATAAAGTACCGGATTTTCTAACCATCCTGACAATTCACAATGCACCTCAGTATTACTGGTATTAACCACAGTAAAATTCATGACGGTTGCCGGATAACTGGATGATGCCACATCAAGAGGTATAAAAGGAGAATATCCTTTTAGGGTAATAGTTACAGGCAAATCCTGCTCTTTATAGGTCACTTCTGCAACAGGGTATTGACCTTTAAACGTAATGTCCTTAAAGCCTTTGTAATCCAATTGTTTTGTCCATGAGGTACTACCTTGCTTTATTTTGATTGCAAATCCCTGATCGAACGGATACTCGGGTGTTACGGGTACTATATAATTCGCTCCATCACGAGGTCTTACGGCTCTTCCCTTTAACTGATGTGTTTTTCCTATAATGCCTTCTTTGGTATCATTAAAAATATCCCACAGCCAAAGTTTCCCATCACCTCCCAGATATACTTGACCAGCACAAATGCCACCAACTGGCATCCCTATATATACCAACTCGCTTCCGGTATAAACTTCTGCTTTTCCTCTTTTGTATAGCGCTTTAATCCAATCGGGATCCAGATTTTTATTGATTGGTATTTTATAGGAATCCTGAAATATTTCGGAGGCTCTTAAAGGATGAGTCAATCCCAGGGTCAAACCTGCCATACTAAGTCCCATGACTTTCATAAAATCCCTACGCTGTACATCGGTATTTAAAAATTCATCAGGCTTGTCACAACACGTTTCAGTTGCACAACAAGTCTCTACATCTTCATTTTGTATTGTACATTCTTCAGATAGTGCTTCTTTTAAACTATCAGGTGAGCAACATCCTGTAGCGGGATCACAACTATTTTTATTATCGGCCATATTTTAAAGTATTTACTATTGACTTTAAAATTACAAAGGCAGATCAATTTCACTTTATATTGTAAGGGTGAACTTGTCCCAAAATTGATGTTGGGATATCCCAAGGCTTTAAAAACAAGGGATGAGAAGCTCTGGTATTTTTATTTTAACGTGAACCCCATTTAGGAGTTCAAGATGTCGCTTCTGTAAAATTCTGGAAACTTTTTATGTCATAAAACATCAAAAAAATGTCTCCTTATTTGCTTTTTAACACAGCAACTTAGGTTCTTACTTTTTTGCATTGCCCAAAAAAGTAAGCAAAAAAGTCTAGGCTCACGATAAAAACCTAAAAATGCTACGGTATCCGCTCCCACGGATAAAAATACCTCCCCCTCATTACTTCGGGGTCAAACAAGATTTTCATCCTCTTGCCCGACCTGCTACCTTGATTTTTAAGATTTTTATAGATATGCCATGGCTCGCTTCTCTTTAATTTTATTATGCAAACTATGTCATCCCATGCTTGTATGAGGAAGAATCTCATCATTATGAGATTTCTCACTTCCACTTCGCTCAGTACAGGCTTAGTTCGTCCCTCTCTCTGTCGAAATAATAAACATCTAAAAAAAACAGTTATTTATGATTATTATTAAACACTTGGATGATAATTGAAGCTCAGGTTAGTATAAAATTTACTTGTCTTCGATTCGATTTTTGTAAAAATCACTCAAACTGACGTAAATATTCTTATGCAAAATTCGCTTTATTTCAAACTGTTTTTATATTCTGAAGGTGTTATGTTGGTAATGGCCTTAAAGGTGCGATAAAAGGAGGTTTTAGAACTAAAACCACATCGTTCAGCAATCGATATCATGGTATAGGCTTCATTTTTCGGATCTTGTAGTTGTTGCTTAAAAGCTTCAACTCTTAAATAGTTAAGGTAATTAATAAGTGATCCGTATTCGCTTTTTGAAAATAAGTCATCTATATCCCCTTCGGAATAGTTTGAAACCGTGGTTATATCTTGAATGGAACATTCGTTGTTTAAGTAAATTTCTGAAGTACTAACAATGGATTTTAATTTTTCCAATGCTTCATCATCTTCTGGTGATATTTTGATGTTTGATTTCGGTTTTAAGGCTAATCTGCGAATTACATATATTCCAACGAAGCCTAACAGAAAGATTATAGCCCATACCCAAATTTTCATATACCATTGCGTTTCATCCATAAAAATAATATCATCTACCATGATATGTCCCCATCCGTCTGAATAGTGATCGACAATTTCGATAGTCCCCGTCATGCCCTTTAATTCTTTTACATTCCATTGATGGGGCCTTAAATTGCCGTCGTTATTTCCTGTTACTGAATAAACGATGCTATCATTAACCAATAAATTAACACAGGTTCGTTTTGGATGGTTTCCTCCTCCTACCAATAAGGTTATGTAATCGTGATTTATCTTAAATGGTTTGGATGTTAATTTACCCTGCTTTTTATCATGGGTTCTCCCAAAGGAAAAGGCAAAATACTCACCGTTAAATCCATTGGCTGAAATGGGATAGTAAACATTTATTCTGTTTCTCGGCACTTCAAAGGCTTCTCCTTCTACTTGCCAGTTGCTATAGGTACCATTTTCAAAGTCTTCAAAAACAACTTCCCGGTGGTGAATTTTATCACTAAAGGTAAAATTATCGGCTAATATAAATCCTAAAGCGCTCCTTTCAAAAGGGGACGCCATGGCATCTACAACCTCAATAATAGCCTCTTGACCTTGAAAAGCCCGAACATCCCAAACGGTTTCTCGCAAAACCATGTCATTTCGTCCGGTAGCTGTTTTTACAATTTTATTATCAATGATTAAATTAACACATTCGCGAACATCGTGTTCTCCTCCTGCTATAAAAAAAGAGATATAGTTTCTATTGATCTTAAATTTATGGGATATTAATTTTCCTTGTGCCCTGCTTTCTCCTTGTCCATCAACATTAGAAAAAGCCAAGTATTTTCCATGTACTCCTTTGATGGGTTCTCTTATGGAATCAATGTTAACAGGGGTTACGAAAGATTCTCCTTGTTTATTCCAATTTAAAAACTGCCCCTTTTCGAAGTCATCGAACACAATATCGGGGCGTTCCGTTTTGGCACATCCTAACAATAAAAGAATGAAAATACCGATACAACGAAAAGACATACGGAATTTAGTCAAAAGTTCATTTTGCCAGTAAATATACAACGGTCGTCCTAAAGAAAAAAACGGCTATACTTCATTCCTGATTTCCTACTTATTCAACAAGTAAGCTTCAATAAGAGGTGCTATTTTATTATACCCTCTAGCATTGGGATGCAACCCGTCTCTAAACAGTTTCTCATTTATTACCCCTTTACTATTCAACAGTGGCTCTACTACCGATAGGTAACCAATCTGGAGTTCCTTAGTTATGATTTCAATATTATAATTCAATGCTTTTATACGGTCTTCCTGAGCCCTCCTGGGAAGGAGTCCCAACAAAGTAATTTTAGCTTTCGGTTGGCGGTCCTTAATTGCCCTAATTAAGAAGCGAAGCCCTTCAACAATCTCCTTATCGGAATTTAAATGTAAATTATTGGTCCCTATTTTCAACAAAACCTGTTCTGCTTCAAAGCCATCCAATTCATCATGATAGACACGCCATAATACATTTTCGATACGATCCCAGCCATATCCAAAATTCTTAACTCCTAGTTTTTCAAGGTAACGCTCCCATGAATCTGCTCCATTAACCACCGGCATATTAGGAACACCTCCCCATTGATGGACTATAGAATTACCTATAAAACAAACCTTTGGAGATGTAATTTTATTGGTCTCCAGTATATTTTGGTGTCTCATATTCCAATTGTAAACCGTTGCATCCCTATTTTGTGTTACGGGTATAGTCGTTGCAGTATTTCCAACAGATTCCTTTATTATGTCCCGGATACGCACCTCGTAAGCTTGGGCATATTGCTGCATTCCTAAATCATTGGGATGTGTTCCGTCCACATAACTATCTAATCCTAAACTTAATTCCTCCCTGGTTAGTACATGAATATCACTAACGCCTTCGGAAACTAATTGTTTATACGCTTTTTGTAAGGTATTATTTAATTCGGAATAAATTTCATAGCGTTCTTTATTTGTACTTCCATCGGAATACCCAGAATGTTCTACCAATAAAATTGGTGTCGAAGGATGTGTGCTTTTAAGACGTTTCACTGAAGCTATAATACGTTGAAAAACAAAATCGAGTGTTCTTTCTTTGGTTGGTGATAAATTGGGCAAGCAATCTAAAACATACAGTTTTGCATCGATTGCCTCAATATAATCTAATACCTCCTCTTCGAGTCTTCCATTACCAGAGAAACCTAAATTAATGATAGGTCTGTCCAAACTTCGCTCTAGTATGGAAGTCCATGCCATACCTGGACGTGAAGCACAAGCGCCTTGCATTATAGAGGTTCCATAAACGACAACAGGCTTTTCTTTTCGCTTGGGTAAAGGGTTAAATATAGAATTGGTTTCTTTTCCTATCTCTAGCCATTCCACTTCATTATACAGGGGCAAATACAACATATACTCCTGACCTTTGTTATGATGCGATGGTTCTTTTAATTTAAGATTTGCATAATTATAAGTTATAGTATCTCCAAAAGCATATAGTCCCCTATTCCATAGCCACTCACCATCATTCGTTTTGGTATACAAATCTACACCACTCACCCCCGTCGCAGGCATATGGTTAAAAGCCCTACCGCCTTTAACCTTGTACCTCACCACAATGTTTTGCGAATTACTTATAAAGCGAATGGATAACCCTGCCGATTGTTTTGATAAATTCCACAGAGGCTCTCTAACTTCTCCTTCGGCAGATTTTGGTAATCTACCATAACCCTCTATATCTGGTCTATCCCATCCTCGTCCTTCTATTACTTTAGAGGAATCCGACATAGGGTTCCACCAATGCAAATTGGTTGTTTTTTGAGAAAACCCCAAAGTACTTGTAAAGGCTAAAAACAATACAATGTATGCTTCTTTTTTCATCGTTTTCTATTTAAAACAAAATAAGCTCCAATTCCAACTATTATGAAAAAGAAAACCAAGGAATACCAAATAACCGCATTGGTATTGCCCTTTTCATTTTCTTCTGGAACCTTAAATTGCTCGGCATGTATTATCTCTGGAATGTCATCAAACTCATCATCCAAATCGACAACAACGGGTTCGTAAGACACGCCATCGGGGTCAACCGGTGCTCTATTCTCTATAGCCAAAATACGGCTCATTTCTGTTAATACCATGGGATTGTCTACATCAAAACCCAACCGATCACTCAAAGCCTGTCTCGTTTCCTTTGGCCAATCTAACGGAATTTGGTAGCCTAACATCCATTTTCGATCCAATCCGCATTCACAATCTGCCCCAATGATAGATAAGAGTTTATATATGGTACCATTTCCAATAGCATTATAATCGACTTTCTCTCCCATAATACGCCCTTTTCCATAGACTACAAAGGCCAAGGGTTGCTCGGGTATAGTGGTTACTCCCAAACTCCACAATACCACCTCTTCTTGTTTAAACTGACTAGCCTGTATTGTAATCATATCTGGGCCAACGGCTACTTGTTTAGGCATATTGGGCATTATATTGGTAATACGACCACAGGCTTCTAATATGGTTTGACGTGCTTTTTCATTGGCCTCTTTATTTAACCCCTCTATTAAAATTACCGACGCATAGTTTACGGGCAAATTTTTAAGAAGCTGACTTTGTACGGGTGAGTTTAACACATGTTCCCTTAAATTATTTCTACCCTTGGTTTCGGACAAAGCCAACATACGACCGTTTTTATCGACCAAGACATAGGCTGGCAACGCTAGTTTACGGGCTTTTGCAAAGGCAACAACAGGGTTTGTTTCTGCATCGAAACCAATGGTACTTGTTTTGATATTTGATTCTAGGAAAGCTTGCTCCTGCTGCTTCGGGAAGTCGGTTTGGTTTTCATCTATACGATACAAAACATAGGTTACTTTGGATAAGGTAGAAAACCCAATTTCCCTAATGGTATATCTACAGGCTTCAGCCGATGAGACATACATAATTCCACACAAAGCAAAAACAAGTTTTAACAATCTCATTTTAAATATGTTATATTAATGAAACAACATGCCTTCAGACACTAGTTGCTTATCTAATTTTGGTCCTTCTATGTATAGTCCATAATCTGAAGGTCCTTCACCAACAAAATGATCTATCATTATGGGATGCAATCCCTTTTTTAAAGGCATTACCTTACTTACTTCTGCATTGCCCTTACTTTGTAATTCTACCACATCATGGAAGGAAACAAAATCGTAACTTCTTGTGGATTTACTACTAAAGGTATACATACCATCTACCGGGATATTAACATACCCTTTAAACCTTAGGGCAAACTTATTTTGATTTTCAAAGTCTGCCGTATCCAGATTACCAACAATCTTCGTCTTTTTTGCTTTTATGTCATCCAGTTTAGGAAGCTCATTGGTTTTTCCGTTTCCTTTATAATATGCCCTGGAAACCCCTTGCGAAGCCTTAGTTTCAATACTGGTTATTAAATTGGGAATTTGCATTTCAAAACTTGTCTCCTTGCTTTCTATAAGCTTCCCATTACTTTCCCAGATGGTCTTGGCTTTTATCAAGATTTTTTCTGTAAATGGTACTGAACCATCAAATTTTGGTGAATTAAGGGAAGGTGACGTACCATCTACTGTATAGTGCACTGTACCCGATTGTCCGATACGTTCGATATAAAAAACCCAATTTCCATCAATGAGCTGAGGGGTTTCTACTATTTTGGGTTCTGGATAAACTCTTGTAAAGGTCTTTGTTCTTGTAAAAGCTACTTTATCATCATTTTTATCAACATAAACTACGGCCTTTACATCTGTTGTTTCTGTAATAACAATAGGTTGGGTATATAAATTTGAGGCCATCGTAGGTTCGCTGCCATCCAAGGTATAATATACGGCTCCATTAGCACTGCTTTTAGTTTTTATTTCAAGCTTTAAAGTGTCTATAAATTTTTCATCTTCATATATAAACGTAATAGGCGCCCTTGACTTAGGTGTGAATACCATAGATGTTTCCAACCAGTTACCACAGCTACAACCACCTCCGGCTTCTGGTGACAATACCAAGCCTTGTGCCGGGATTGTACTAATCCAACAATCAGGACGCAAACGCTCCCATTGTGAAAACTTATTGGTTTCAAAGTTAAACTGGGTAACGCTACCTCCTCTATAGAATGCCGATTGCTCCGATAAGGCATAAGAAGCACAGCCATGTCCGGCTTTAGGCACTTCTTCTTTTAACAAGTCGCCAGTATCCAATTGATACATAGCTGGCTTTACAATTAAACGGTTATTTACAATGGCTGGTTTAGAAAGGTGTCCTCCATGATCTCCAGAAAACCAATTTTGCTCTTTATGCCATACCAGGTCTCCTGTTGCTGTACTATAGTTATAAATATAATATTTGCCTGCTGCTGATGCCACTAAAACATTAAAATGACTGCCTCCGGCCATAAAATAGGTCGTAACACCTGAAGCGGTATTGATAGGTTTTTCCCAGTTAATTTTACCAGAGACTACATTTAGGGATACCATGTATAGATCCTTGAAAATGGTTGGATCTGCCCTATTGTCTTTGGACAGTTTAAAACGTTTGTTTCTGGACTCTACAAAACTCATGGTGTTGCCGCTAATTGTTATTGTTGCGTTTATAATAAATGTAGACGGCTTCTCGTAGATCCAAACTGGTTTTAGTGTATTCTTATCTTTAGCAAAGATGTTGTAACTCACTACCTTATCTGATAATGGACCTGATTGACTATCGTACCAACCATCTCCGCCGTAGTAGTTTGTATAAGCACTTCCTTGCGGTGTTGCAGACCCTATTACCATATTGTTCTTAACACTAACATACCCCCAATCGTTTGCTATATTGGCCTTATTACTTTGTTCTACGGGTATAATAGCATCTATAGCTCCCGTGTTATTATTAATTTTAATAAGGTTTTGCTTTATTGCCGCGTATACAAAATCATCATCGGCTACCCAATTACTACAATCGCGATGTACGTTCATTCTGTTTAACCCTGGCAATTCTTTGGACCATAATACATTTCCGTTATAGGCATCAACAGCTACTATACGCTCTCTTCCCTGAACAAACATTTTTCCGTCTACAGCCAACGGAGATGGCTTTCGTCCGCTTCTATCGGTTTGAAAGCGTGGTCCCGGGCGTCCCATCCATTGGATTTCAAAGTCATCGGTTCCTGTCGATCCCCAAAGACTTTCTCCACCAAAAGCACTATTATCTGCCAAGCCATATTGGTGCGTCCACTTACCAGCCGTTTCGTAGGGTGCTTTCTTTAATTTACTATAATTATTTTCATCTATATAAGTTACTTGCCACATATTGGTTGCCTCACTCAACCAGTCATCAAAATTGGATGACACATTATCAAGAAGCGCATAGCCTTCTGGTTTTACTATTCTAATAACCTCATCGGCTTCACAACCAGATGTTTTATTTACCAGTACAATATTTGCAATATCACTGGTTATTGGTAAATTGGATAGATCGTGTACATGATGTACAGCTATTTTACCACCATATACACCTGTAGCTTGTAACGCTTCTCTTAATGCCTGCACATCGGACTCCGAAGTATCAAACAGCATAACTTTAATACCGGGAATGGAAGCGATCTCTAATGCTTTATCTTTATTGTTCGTTCCAAATACAACGGCTATTCCTTTTTTGAAATCTTTTAGGTTTTCAATTTCTTTTACCAGGGCGCTTTTTTCCGGACTAACATTCGTTGGATCGTCATGGGCTTCATAGTTAAAGAAATTATCGAACTCATAGCGTTTGCTTTTATGCTCCCCAGAAACGATCTGATACCCATAAATAAAGTCCTTTCTAAGGTCTGTAATTACCACACGATGCTCTTTCGCTGGTGCTTCTTCTTTAAATTGCTTTCCGCCAAAATCATCGCCCCAGTAAGTGGTACAAGTAATAGCATCTTTTGTAACATAGGTTATCTCCACAGAGTCAGGTCCTACAGTAGTTACAAAAGGACCCGCCTCAAGTTCTAAATCAGCTACCTCAGATTCTTCAGCAGCTTTAATTACCTCATCAACACGAGCTGGCTTATCTGCGTTTTCGGCTAATAAACTATTTTGTCCTTTACCACTTCTAAAGCAGTATATATGGCCTTCGCCTGTTGATGCAAACAACGCATTATCGGCTATGGTCAATGCATAAACAGCACCTTTTACAGGGGCTTCCCAAAGCGGAAATCCATTTTTGGTACTTACAGCATATACTTTATCTGTCGCGCCAACATAGAGTACATCTCCTGATATAACAATACGATGTGCTTTATAATCACGTTTTAACCAAACAACTTTCTTGGTTTTTCGGTCATAGGCCGATATGGAATTATCGGTTAGAATGTAGCTAAAATCTCCACTAACTACCATTTCCTTACCGTCTTTAAAAGACATGTAATCGGCGTTCTTTTTATCCTTTCTTTCAGCTACAGAAGCAAATTCTCCTATTGTTTCAGCAATCCCTTTGGCTCTTGTGTTATTGGGGTGTACTATGTTTTTTTCTGGCGTTACCAGTACGAAGCATCCTCCAGTTCCTGCCAACTGCCCTTTACTCTCTCCTGTATTTTTATCGAAGAAAATAGGAGATATACGGCCTTGTGGCTGAATAATCTTTGAGCCTGTTGAAGCCATCGCGCCTTCTAAGGTTAAATTCTCATAAGTTTTAATATACGTCCCAGTACCTTCAGGTTTTCCTGTTTTAACATTCACGGCACAGAAGTAGGAATCTTTCCAAGGCAATAGTGATGCTCCAAAATAGGCTATATCGTCTTCTATTAAAATCCCCGTTCTTATAGGCCAAAAGGAAATAAGGGCATTATTGTTAATTACTTTTTTAGGTTGTTCTGCTACAGGTGAATACTTCCATACTAATTTACCACTGGTTGCTTTAATACAGTAAGCATAGCCATCATCCGATCCAAAGAATAATTTCCCCTGGTAAAATACCGGAGCCACACGAATGGGACCGCCTGTTGTAAAAGTCCATAGTTCCTTACCTGTTTTACTGTCTAAACAGTGAATGGCATTATCGGCAGTCGATCCATAATACAATTTATTGCCCACAACAACAGGATAATATGATAGGTCGTAATCCCGCATGGATGGTAAAGGCCCACTTCGAGCATAAGTATCTTCTTTTGCAGGTCCATACCAAGCAGGTACAGGCATTTGTGGTGCAATATACTGCCAATCCTCTCCCAAACTCGCCAAATCTAGCTGTATAGCTGCGTTGGCACTGCGGTAATTATCCTTTTTAAATTGCGGCCAATCATTAGCTATATCCAGCTTCATTTCTTCTTCGCAATTGTAGCACAAAGCCATAAGTACCCCTAGAAGGAGCGCTTTCATTGTAACATGCTTTAATATCTTTTTCATCTGTTAGGTATTTATTTGTTTTTTAATGGTCAGATGCAATGCCCTAATTATCATTTTCGGTTGGTTAGCAACTTTTGTTAATGGGCATTTCATACGTCTAAATTTTAGTGATCATGTTATTAGTTGTCCTTTGTCCAATCGAATGGTTCGGGTAGCATAAGCATCTGCTAAATGTCCGTGTGTAACCATAATGACCGTTCCTCCGTTTTCTTGATAAGCTTTAAGATAATTCATAACATCTATGGTATTTTTCTCATCCAGATTTCCTGTAGGTTCATCTGCCAAAATCAAAGAAGGGTTGATTATAAGGGCTCTTGCCAATGCTACGCGCTGCTTCTCCCCTGCGCTTAACTGTGAAGGTTTGTGATACAGCCTATCTTTAATCCTCAGTTCCTCTACAATACGAAAAACATCTGCTTCGTTAATTTGCGCATTGGTAAGTGTGTTTGGAAGCATGATATTTTCAAAAACATTTAAATAGGGCAACAGGTGATACGATTGGAATACAAAGCCAATTTCATTAGCTCTATAATTACCGCGCTCCTTTTCAGACAGTTTGCATAAATCCTTATCCTTAACAATTACAGTTCCCGAGGACGGCTGTAACATGCCTCCCAAAATAAATAGAAGGGTTGATTTACCACTTCCACTTTCTCCTTTAATTAATAAAAACTCTGATGTTTCAACTTTTAAATTGATACTGTTTAAAGCTGTAACCTTACTTTTCCCAGAATTAAACTGTTTACTTATGTCTTGTATCTCTAACATATTCTATTCTTTAAGTAATTCTGCTGAATCCCTATTAACAGCCCATAGCACAGGCAATAATGATGATAATGCTGCGAAAAAAGGCCCTATAATTACCGCTCCAAGTAACAATAAGTAATTTGGGGCAATGGCTATTTTAGTGACATTGAATACATTAGGCCCTAATTGATAGGAGCCTATCGTACCAATTACAAACCCAATAATGGCTCCAATAAACCCAATGAGCAATGCCCGTAAAAAAAACTGTTTACTTATATTCCAACTGGTAACTCCTATAGCACGCATAATACCTATTTCTGGGGTACGTTCTTTTACATTTGTCATTGTCACCGACCCAAGCCATAAAGCACAAATAATGAGTATAATCGGAAATAAGAAGAAAAAATACCTGTCGGCCATTTTACGTTGCTTTTCTCTAGCATCGGCCACACTGGATTTCATAATGACTTTCGCTTCGGGTGCTATTTTTTTCAACTCTGCCCTAAGTTCTCCCAGAGGATCTCCATTTTTAGTGGAACACATGCAATTAATGGCCATTACTTCATTAACACGTCCTTTCATTTTCACTAAGGACTGAAGTGTCGCTAAATCGAAATACATCCTAACATCGTCTTCACTTCCCGATTCTGTTAAGGTTTTAGAAACTTCAAATGGCTTATTAAAAACGGTAATCGTATCACCTTCTTTTATATTGAACTGGTTTGCTATCTCGTACCCCAAATACACTTTATCTTTTTCTATGGCAAAAATCATTTTTGACTTTTTTGCTCCTGAGGGTTCTCTTTCCTGGCTTGAAATTCCGGTAAGCACTACATGTTTGTCTTGCCACTCTACACGTTTATGAAGCGTAGCTGTTAAATGTGCATAGTTAACGGACTTTTGATTTACCAATTTATCGACTACTTCTTCAGACATACTCAAATTGGAATAGCCTTCTACCCAAAACTGGTTAATATCGGTACCTCCCGGAATGATGCGGACATTAAATCCCATATCCCTGGTTAATCGAATGGTTTCCTTTTGAGTTGCCCGTGTCATGGTATAAAAAAACACTACCAGCGTTACAATGGTGACCATTCCTAAAAGTCCCATTAAAAAATTGAACTTTCTATGTATTATTTCTTTTAAAATCAGTTTCATCCGTTACTTATTTTAACTACCACAAACTGCGCACCCCTTACGTTGCTTAATTCCTATGGTTTGTATATCCATAGTTCGCATATTCATCGTTAACAACTTGTTTTTTAGTGGCTCTCCAAATCCTGATATTAATTTAATGGCTTCCATAGCACCTAGGCAAGCAATGGTTCCTGAAACGGCTCCAAAAACAGGAAATCTACGTTTCCATGCTATGGGCTGTTCTGGATACAAACAGGATAAACAAGCGGTTTCGCCAGGTACGACAGTGGTTATTTGAGCCTCTAACTCGTACATAGCACAATCTACTAGTGGTTTTCCTTGTTTTACGGCCTCCCTATTCATTAAAAAACGTTCTTCAAAAAGTGGCGCAGCATCTACGATTACATCGGCCATACCCACCAATTTTTCCGCATTTGCCTCATTAATATTCTCTGGAACGCTAATTATATTTAATCTTGGGTTTAATTCTTTTAAACGACGCTCGGCCGACTCAACTCTAGGTTTTCCCAACCAATCGTGTGTCATTAACAGTTGCCTGTTCAAATCGCTTGGCTTTACATTGCCTGCATGGGCCAAAATAAGTGTTCCAATACCGGCTGCGGCTAATTCATAAGCTACAACACTACCTAAACCACCACAACGTGATACTAAAACGGTACTGTTCTTTAACCGCTCTTGTCCTTCAACACCATGGTCTGGTACGTCCAACTGCCATTCGTAAGTTGCTAATTCCTCTGCTGTTAACTGTTTCATTTTATCCGCCTGATATTGGTGACATTAATGTAATTTCCATACCATCTGCTAATGTTACATCATCGTCGTAATTTACTTGTGATTGATCGATCACTATTAAATTGGAATGCCGATAGGCTCCTTGTTCGTCAAACAGAATGGTTTTAAACCGATCTCCATACGTCATTCCCAAATTAGTTAGCAACTCCTGTAAATTGGTACCGTTACTCACTGTAACTGTATCGCTAGCTTTACCAACAACATCTTTTATTTGAGCCGTAAATTTTAATGTTATATCCATTTTCTTTTATAATTCTGCAGGCATTAATTCTTTAACATGGCCACCTTCAAATTTCAGTATATGGTCTGCCAATTGAATAGCTTCTTCTTTTGAATGTGTAACATGTAATATTGTAATATTTAAATTCTTTTTCAAGGTTTTTAACAGGTCTAGCATATCGTCTTTAGTATGCTCATCCAACGCACTTAATGGCTCATCTAAACACAATACATCTGGATAAAAACTCAAAGCCCTTGCCAAAGCCACACGCTGTCTTTCTCCTCCGCTCAAATCGTGTGCTTCGCGTTTTAACAAATAGGTAATCCCCAAATCGGTTGCCAGTTGCGCTACGCGTTCTTTAATATGCTGCTTAGGCCATTTCCTAAGCTTCAAAGCAAATCCTATGTTTTCGGCAATGGTCATATTTTTAAACAAAGCACCATCTTGTGGCACATAGCCAATTTCCCTTTTGGCAGGCATTAAGGTTGTAATCTCCTTACCATTTAACCAAATTGCTCCCGACTTTATTTTTCGTAAGCCGCAAATGGACTCCATGATTGTAGTCTTTCCACAACCAGTCTTACCCATGAGCACCATATAACTCCCTTTCTCAACTTTAAAATTGATATCGGCTAAAGTAAACTCACCTTGTTTTATGTTTATATCTACACATGTTATCATTACAAAGCTGTGTTTTTATCACCAAACAGCCTTACAATAAGCAAGACTGCAAAACCTGAAAGTATCATAATTAAAGAAACCGCTACGGCTGCTTCTATATTTCCTACCGACATCTCTAAAAATACGGTTGTGGGCAATACTTCGGTACGCATACGTGTTGCTCCCGAAAAAATAAGAATAGGACCAAATTCTCCCAATGCCCTTGCCCATGCCAATGAAGCTGCCGTTAAAATTCCGTTTTTAGCTTGTGGTAACAAAATGTAAAAAAACGATTGCCGTTGGTTACATCCCAATGTCAAAGCCACTTGTTCTTGTCTGTTATTAATTTGAATAAAGGTAACATACATGGTTCGAACAGCAAAGGCACAAGCAACCATAAACTGCGCTATAATAACACTATACACGGTATAAGTTATACGCACATGACTCTCTATAAATTGCCCTGGTGCTGTTTGAAATAAAATAAGCAAACTCAACCCAATTACTAATGGTGGCAATACAATGGGTATATCGAGTATGGCATCGATAACCTTTTTAAAACGGAATTCAAAGCGCGCCATAAAATACCCCAAAGGGATAGCAACCAACACACTTAAAATCATAGTAATTGTACAGGTAATTAAACTTAATTTAATCGCGTACTGTATCTCTTTACTTTGTAAGGCCTCCAATATATGTCCTGACGTGGTATAAGATAAATCTGCCAGCATCATTGCCAATATTAAAACGATATAGGTCGAAGCTACGACACCCATCATTAAAAAAAATGGCAAATTAGACTTTACTTTTAATAGTCGTTTATGTTCGTTTATGGTTTTTATCTTTATTATTTTTTTTAGGTTATACTATTTATAAACCATTTGGTCTCTCCTTCATAACGTCCTTAAAGCCTTATCTAAAATGTTTATGGCCTTCTGCAAATCGTTTCTTTGAATAGTTAATGCCGGCGACAATTGTAAAACATGTCCCTGGGAGACCTTAAAGCTCAATCCTTGGGACAGACAGCTATACATTATCTTTTCTGCTTCGGTATAGGCGGCTTTATTGGTTTCTGGATACCTTAACTCTACCCCCCATAAGAGGCCTAGTCCGCGTACCTCACTAATTAAGGGGTACTTACGCTTTAATGCTTCTAAGGCCGTTGCCATGAATACGGCATCATCATTTACTTTTTGCAACAAGTTATTAGAATCTATATAATCAATTACCGCCTGTGCTGCAGCACACCCAACAGGGCTTTTTTCGTGCGTGAAGTGTCCTAACGAAATATCTTGTGCTATGTTATGCTCCTCCCTACACACCATGGCTGCAAAGGGAATTATACCGCCACCAAGACCTTTTCCCAAACATAGGATATCTGGTTCTATATCAAAATTCTCAAAAGCAAACATCTTACCTGTACGTCCCAAGGCTATAGGAATTTCGTCCAAAATTAATAAGACATCGTGCTTAGTACAAATTTCCCTAATGCGTTTCCAATAGTTTTTAGAAGGAATTTGAACATCGGTATTTCTTACTGTTTCGGCTATAAAAGCACCTATTTCTCCTTCTTTTTCGATAACGTACTCCAAATAGTCGGCCGATTTCATTTCATCTTCAAAAAAACCACCACTACTCATTGGTGGTGGAATTCGTATGGCACCGGGCATCATTGGTCCCATATGCTGACGAAAAACAGCCTCTCCTCCTGCACTTATGGCATCTAGTGATGCACCGTGAAAAGAATCCCAATAGGAAACCACTTTATGCTTACCTGTAACAACACGTGCTAACTTTAATGCCATACTCACCACCGAAGTTCCTCCAGGGGCAAACAGTACCCTATCGAGCCCATTGGGAAGCAAGGCCGTTAGATTACCCGCAAAGTTAACTGCTGTTCTATTGGTATAACGCCTTGTTGAAAATGATAATTCGTCTAATTGCTTCTTAACCTGATCTACTACAAATGGATTGGAAAAGCCTATTTGATGTACGTTGTTGCCATGAAAATCAAGATATTCTTTTCCTTCTAAATTTTCGATTGTGGCATCAGAACACGTACTTAAAACATCCAAACAAGGTGTCGACATAGCCTGGTGTACAAACAAGCGTTCATCGTCTTTTAATACTTGTAAAGTTTCAGCATCTAAAATATTTTCTTGTTGCCATTGTCCTCTTTCTTTCGAAAGGTTTACATCGCCTTCTGTTTTTAGAACCTCTTTATTCATGATTAATTAGCTGTATTATATTTCCATTCAAAGCCATTTTCAAGATAATTTTTTTTCGAACTATCGGCTGTCAATGCTTTTAGCAAACGTTTCATTAAGTTTTGGTAGTTTGAATTGTTCGAAATTCCAAAATTCTGAAGGGCATTTGCCTGATCTTCGGTTAAATGCACTATATCTATTTTATCCTTTACCTGGGCTACATTGGCAGCATAAACCACAACGGCATCTAATGACCCCGTTCTAATCTGGTTTACCAATAAATCGGCTGTTGGTGTTTGTGAACGCACATTTTTATATACGGATTCCCATATATGCTGACTTTCGAGTAACCGTTTAGTCAGCGCTCCCAAAGCACTCTGATTGTGATTACAGACACCCAATTTCAAATTATCTGCCGTTAAATCCTTTAAGTTTTTAATGTTTTTCGGATTGCCTTTCTTCACCGCTATAACAATATCGGTTTTGGAAATATCTACTATGGAACCAAACTGGTCCTCTACTTGAACCATGAAGGAAATATCACAAGAGAGGTAGCCATCAGGTCGCTGCCCCGCTTTAATTTGAGACACTAAAATGCCACAGCCGTTATACACACGATCTACCTGAACACCTTCGCGTTTCTCAAAATCTTCAATGGTATTATCAATCGCAACACGATTAACCCCCCCACTGTAAAAAAGCAATCTGGGTTTCTCACTCCACTCATCACCGTTAATAATTTGATACGCATAGTCCTTAAACACGGATAAACCCTTATTTTTAGCCGATAAATACCTAACAAACTTAAGTGCTTCGGTTGGTTGTGATGAATAGTTAAGCACCCCAATGGTTACATTTTTAACATATTTGTTAAACATAGGGATTTCAACAATTTCCAAATCTTCATATTGTTTGACTGTTGCATCCCAAATTATCCCAGCATCCATACTCCCTAGCTTAATGGTATTGGCAACTTCATTTACGGTTGGCATTAAAACAGATACATGCGGCTCAAAGGCTTCCCAAAGCTGGGCTTTTACAAACATTTTTTTGGTCAACCTACCCACTGAAGCAGCGTCTGGATTAGCGATTACAACTTTAACATCTTCTTTATAGAGGTCTTCAATGGTAGTTATCCCCTTGGGATTTCCTTTGGCTACTGCAATTACAGGTTTTATATAGGCTAGTGGTTGTGTCTCCGCAATCAATCCGTGTGATTGCGCTTCTTGGATATAACTTTTATCTGCCGCCAAATATAGATCCCCTTGCTTAGCTACACGCAGATTGGACAAAAGTGTTCCAGATCCTCCATACTGCAAATCTACACGAACACCATAATCTTCATAATACTGTTTAGCCACTTTTTCTACAACGGGTTTTATTCCTGCTGCACAATATAATAAAAGGCTCTTCTCTTCTTTGTTTTGCTTACAACTGCTACAAAACACAATTAAAATCACACAAAAAGACAAAATCTGCATTTGCTTTACAAACATGAAAAATCGTATTATTTATTTAACAAAAATGCAAATATTTTTACTAATAGTAAAATATATTTGTGTTAAATTTCTAAAATTCACTAAACATATTTTACAAAAAATGCCTTAGCAATATATGCAAACTAACTAAAACACCTGCACTGATTTCTCTATACTTTAGACATATAAAAATTAAGCGGCCGACTCTTCAATAACGAAGAGTATCCGACCGCTAGTTTTTATTGTTAATCCAAAGCAAACCCCATCCTTTTATGCTATAGGGCAGCATACAGAAAAATTCATTCTATTTTACAGCTAATTTGTTGAGAACAGCTTTAGCTTCCTGTAATAAACCTTCTAAATCTTCAGGCTTTTCTGTGATATTGAATTGGGCAACTATTTCGTTTAAATAACCTAAGGTATCCAAATCGTTTTTAGCTGTAAGCTCTTCTCTAAGAATTCTAATCTTTTCAGCATCTTGAATCCCTTCTCTTAAAGTTTCAAAACGAATGGAGCTGCGATTATCAGGGTACACAATGTAAGTGTCTCCCGCAGGCCATGCTCTAAAACGGGAGTCTTGCAAAGGATTTTCTACCCAGCTGTTATACGCCCAACGTAAGAAACCGTCAAAATCGGCTGCAATCGTATACCATCCTATAAAGACACCTTCTGCTGGTTCTGAAAACGTAAAGGTATTTGGAAATTTATCTGAACAACACACATAATGGGTACTTACATAACCATTAGCACGTCTTTCAACCAGGTCTTCTTCATCTACGGGGTGCCCAAAAGCGGCAGACATGTCCTTTAGCTCATTAGGATAAAGCTTATAGCTCTTATGATTATCGGCGAAAGACACCCCAAATTCCGGCGCATGCTCATTAAGCAATTCCAACATGGCCTTCATCTCTTCAGGACCTCGCTCATCCATCGCTATTCTTGTGATGCCATCCCATCCTTTTTCTTGGACATGCGCTTTAAATTGCTTTAAAAACGGAATCCATAAGGCCTCGTATTCTGGTGTTCCCGGAGGGGCTTTTATCTTGATTTCTTTATTCTCGGCCTCATCGAAATAATAAAACTCATTACCCCAAGGCACCATGGAGTAACAACTTATCTGTTTTTTAATACCAAGATCCATCATGAACTGCACCCAATTATCAAAAACAGTAAAATCGTATTCCCAAGTACCGTCTTTTTTCTTTTTCCATCCTATCATAGCATCGAACGGATCGAAGGTTTGTCCGCCCCAGGGGCGCTTATTCAGCGATACGGTGATTACTTTTTGACCGGCATCGGCAAGACGTTTCATCAACGGCTTTAACAAATCCCAGTGTGCTTGCGACCAAGGCTCAACATTGTGAAACCGTGATACTGCATAAGGATTTTGCCATAAATCTAAATGAAACTTCCAATCGGAAGCTGACGGCAATACTTTATCAACAACATTTAAGGTCATTTCGAATTCCTTTGCTTCTTGTCCTTCTATATTTAAAGTAATCTTGCTTTTATATGCTCCCGCTTCAGTACTTGCAGGCACGTTCACGGTAATCCATAACGGACGTGTTTCTTTTGCTTTTACAGCATAGGAGGCCACCGTATCCAATGCATCTGCTGCAAGAGAGGCAGCAAAGTCTTCGGGTTTTCTATAACCACAACCACCTGCAAACTCATCGGTAATAACATATTTAACAAAACGCAACTGAGCGGCATCAGAAGGAATGGTTGCACCACTTTCAGATTTAAAATCTGAAATTTCCGCACTAACCTTTGTTATTGAATCCTTAGTCCATAACACCAATTGTCCTGAAACTCGCTCACCTTTCCAGGCCTCGGCACTTAGAGAGCCAACCTCTTTTACATCAGGAATAATGCTTTTTACAAAACGCTTATTTACAGATACAGCTGACGCCTGTAATCCGCTTGGAAGCTCCTCCCAATTTTGGGATTCACTTGGAGATGGGTCTTGTGGTTCTTCATAGGTCTGACTTACAACAACTTCTTTTTGTTGATGGCAACTTACCAAAAAGCACAACAACACGATTGAAAAAATAGTCCTCATATGTTTTATATTTACTTAACGTTTAATTATTTTATCTGGTTAATTACTATTTCTGCATCCGGCCAAGGCACCTGTTTATCGGTTTCTTTATTGGATGGCATTTGGGCATCTACACTTCGCAAATAACTCCCCAACTCCTCAGCCAAAGCTTTAAGTCTTTCCTTTTCACTCCTAGCCAAATTAGTGGTTTCCCCTATATCTTCAGCGATATTAAATAGCTCGAAGCGACTATCAAGATGATAATAAATTAATTTCCAATCACCTTTACGAATAGTACTGGAAGCCCCTATACCCGGTCCTGATGGCCCCCATTCGTTTGGATAGTGCCAAAATAAGGCTCTATCTGTATTTTTTACACTTTCACCTTTTAATACATCCTTAAAACTTAGTCCGTCTATTTTTTGAACGGCATTATAATTTTCAACACCTGCCAAATCTAAAATGGTCGGATAAAAGTCTTCAATAATGACCTGCTTATCGGTAACCGTATTTGGTTTTACCTTATTTGGCCATTTTACCAGCATTGGCTCTCGAATACCACCTTCGTAGGCCGAACCTTTACCACTATTTAAAGGTTTATTATGGGTATTAGGTTCACCGCCTCTTGCATGTACGCTCAAACCACCGTTATCCGACATAAATAAAATAACTGTATTCTCGTCCAGATTATTCTTTTCAAGATAATCCATAATATCGCCTAAACTCTTGTCCATACCTTCTACCATAGAGGCATATTTAGCTTCCTTTGGGTCTAACCCTGCATCCAAATATTTTTTCTCAAATCTATTGTCAGCATAAAGCGGCGTATGTACTGCATAATGAGCCATATACAAAAAGAAAGGTTTTTTAGCTACTACTGCACTATCCACAGCCAGTATAGCTTCCTTAGTTAGCGCTTCAGTTAAAAATATATCTTTACCGTGATATTTTTCCAAACCTGGCACAGCCCATACTTCCTTTCCTTTTTTACCATTTCCAAAATTTTCTATTCCCAGATAACTTTCTGGAGCACCAGCGGCATGTCCCGCTATATTTACATCAAATCCAATATTCTTAGGGTCTTCTGCAGGCGTTCCAATAGCGCCAAAATGCGCTTTACCAGTATGAATTGTAAAATAACCTGCGTCTTGTAATAATTTTGGCAATGGGGTAACATATACCGCATTTTCAATATCTGGTGTCGGACTCATACCATTAACATTCCATCTTGGGAATTTCAATTTTTTATGGTTTGCTTCCATTGGCTGCAGCATATCTTTCTTAAGCGTCCAATTGGTTACTCTATGCCTGGCAGCATTCATGCCTGTCATTAAACTAACCCGCGTTGGTGAGCACACAGACGTGGCATAGGCCTGCGTAAACTTCATGCCTTCACGAGCAAGACGCTCCATGTTAGGTGTTATATAACGCTCATTAAAGGGTGTTTTCTCCGTCCAAAACGGTACTGAGGTATCTTGCCAGCCCATATCATCAACCAAAAACAAAACGATGTTTGGTTGTTCATTAACTACTGTATTTCCTTGTTCCTCTGCCTTAGTCTCTTTCTGTTTACAGGAGAAAATGGTGAAGCAAATAACAACAACACTTATTACTTTATATATAGTATTCATAACTTACATTATTTGCAGTTACATGCTTACTCTAACACTTTCGCATAGTTAATTCCTAAATCGTCCCAACGGGTTTGTAATTTTTTCAAAGCCACTTTAAAACTCTCAAAGTCTTTATTTTCTGAGGTTGTCCAACCTACTTCCGCATAAGCAGCAATTCTCGGGAATGTTTGACGTTCTACATCTTTATTGGTAGGTGTCCATTCACTCCACATTTGACATCCCAACCCATAAATATTTTTATGGTACTGAGATTCCAATCCTTTTGGTATGGGATCAAAACTATAAGCCTTTTCTAAACTTATATTCTTATAACCATAATCCAAATATGTATTACTATGTAATGAATTTACAATATCGTATCCTTTTTTGGCTGCTTCTGTAGCAAGTTCTAAGTTTCCTTTCCAGAAATGAACAACTACATTCTTGGCCAACTCGGTTTCCGCCTCTTTATCGTCCTTCTTTTCTTCAAATCCTTTATGAATGTTGATTCCCATAATCTCATTCCATCCCATCATTCTTCTTCCATTTTCTTCTATGAACTTTGAAATCTTATTGGTAAAGGCAATCTGTAGATCGGCAGGCGTGTTAATACCATTATCCTTCATGTATTGTTGTACATGTTTTGATTCTTCCCAGACTTTATAACCAACTTCGTCTCCACCAATATGAATAACTTTGGAAGGGAACAACTCGAACAACTCCTTTAGAACATCCTTTACAAACTGCTCTACTTCTGGTTTTGTTACATCGTAATTATCATAATGTCTTCCAAATTTCACAGGAACATCAATATCTACACCAGCTGTTCCCAACCAAGTATAAGCCGCGATAGCTGCACTGGAGTGCCCAGGCATTTCAAATTCTGGAACAACAGTAATGTTTCTTTCTGCCGCATAAGCGACAATATCCTTAACTTGCTCTTGTGTATAAAAGCCTCCATGGGCTTCACCAGATGTTTTTCCACTTCCCCATGTTTCAATTTCACTATCAGTTCTAAAACCACCTACTTTTGTTAGTAAAGGATACTTTTTAATCTCTATACGCCAACCTGCATCGTCTGTTAAATGCCAATGAAACACATTCATCTTTAACAAGGCCATCTGATCTAAAATCTGTTTAACAAATGCTTCACCGTGAAAATAACGTGATTCATCCAACATATAAGCGCGCCATTTAAAACGCGGTGCATCTTCTACACTAACACAAGGTACTAACCATTTTTTATCTCCTTCTCCAGATTCCTTGACTTCAGGTGTTAGCATTTGTTGTACAGATTGTACGCCATAGAAGTAACCCGCCGGATCACTGGCACTTATTGTAATTTGATTTGGTGTTATGTCCAATCGGTATGCTTCCGATTGCAAGCCATCAACCTTCTTAAACACTACATTAGCAGATTCTCCCTCAACTAATTTCAACGTATTACCAGTCTCTCCTCCAATTACATTAATTAAATGATTTGCTGCAATTTGCTGCTCTGCAGTTCCAACAGAAACAGTCGTTCCGTCCTTGAAAGCAAAAGAGAACTCACCCAGAATTAAGTTTGCAGGCTTAGGGATTATAGTCACTTCAGACTGTTGAAATGTCCTGTTTTTTTCTGCACAGCTACTTATGGATATAACCAGCAAAAAAATGAAAAAAGAATAATAGCGCATAGTTTGTTTTTTTAGAAATTTATGTTTTGTGCTCGAACACAAACTTATTGGTTAATTAGTTAGAATACAAATTAATTTTATAAATAATTAAATTATAATGTAAAAAACAAAGGAGAAGAATACATATCCCCTCCTTTATAAATTACAACCTATATGATTATTTAAATTTATGTTTCTGGAAATACGATGGCTTTATTTCCATCTACAATAACCTGATTGTTCAAATGGAATTTAACTGCCTTGGACAAAACCATGGTTTCTATATCGGCACCTATACTCTTTAAAGCACCAACTGTAGACTCATGGGTTACGCGCTCTACATCTTGTTCAATAATTGGCCCTTCATCTAAATCTTCTGTCGCATAATGTGCTGTAGCCCCTATTAGTTTCACCCCTCGCTCATAAGCTCGCATGTAGGGGTTGGCTCCCTGAAACGCGGGTAAAAATGAATGGTGTATATTAATGATCTTAAACGGGTAATGCTCAATAAAATTAGACGTTAATATTTGCATATATCTGGCCATAACAATTAAATCAATCTTATTTTTATCAAACAAATCGATTAAATCCTTTTCTTGTTGAAGTCTAGTCTCATTAGAAACAGGTGCATAATAAAAAGGTATACCGAACATTTCAGCTACTGGCCTGAGCTTTTCATGATTACTCACTACCATAACAACCTCACAAGGTAACATTCCTTCTTTGTATTTAGACAACAAATCGTAAAGATTATGACTGGTATGTGAAACCATAATAGCAACCTTCTGGATTTTATCTCCATAATCGATTTTCCACTCCATGCTAAAATCTTTAGACAGCTTTTCGAACTTTTCTTCTAAATCCTTAGTTATCTGCCGATTGGTCGCAATACAAATACGCATAAAGAATTTTTTTTCTTTTACGTTTGTATATTGCTGCAAGCTAATGATGTTATAACCTTCACCGAAGAAAAATCCAGTTAACGTAGCTATAATACCTTCTTGATCAGGACACTTTATTAAGAAAGTGACAGTTTTTTGATCCATTTCATTAAATTTTGATTGTTATAGTTTGTTTATTGCTCCTTCTCCTTTGGGGCATCAATTGCTTGTGCCAGTATCTCCGAGATATCCTTGACTTTTACCTCACTTGTCTTTGCTGCAACGCCGTCGGTCATCATGGTGAGACAAAATGGACAGGATACTGCCACCGTTTTTGCCTTTGTGTCCAACAATTCCTTAACACGGCTTCTTCCTATACGTTCGTCGGGTTCATCATCAAACCACATACGACCACCCCCTGCTCCACAACAGGATGATTGACACCCGCTTCTGGCAACTTCCTTCAACGCCTTTTTGCCTGCAGCTGCTTCAATAAGGCCTCGTGGTTCGCTTTCTATGCCATTAACCCGAGCCAAATAACAAGGATCATGGTACGTAATGGATCCATCGTCTTTAATAGCTGCTTTGGCATCAACTTTAAGTTTTCCTTTATCTATAAGTTTAGACAAGAACTGTGTATGATGCAACACTTTATAATCGCCTCCAAACTGAGGATAATCTTTACTTAATGAGTTTAAACAATGTGGACAATGTGTAATGATGGTTTTCACCTTATATTTTTGCAACACGGTTATATTTTGCTCGGCTGATTCCTGGAACAAAAATTCGTCTCCCATTCTGCGGGCAAATTCACCCGTACAACGTTCCTCTGGTCCAAGCGTTGCATAATTCACGCCTGATAAATCCAAAAGCTTTACAACAGCATGTGCCACTTTTTGGATGCGACGATCGTAGGATGCTGAACACCCTATCCAATACAATACTTCAAATTCAGGATTAGATTGTACTGTTGGTACATTAAGGCCTTCAGCCCAATTGAAGCGTTCGCGTACAGGTAGCCCCCAAGGGTTTCCAGATCGCTGCACCTTTTGTAATGATGCCGCCGGTGGACCACTAAGTGCCCCCTCGCCTATTAAAAAACGGCGCATATCGGTAATAATACTGACGGGACTTACATCCAACGGACACACTTCATGACAGGCATTACAGGTCGTACAACTCCAAAGTGTTTCTGCCTTTATGATATCACCATGTAGTTTTGGTGCTGCAAGTAATGCTTGGTCTTCCATTTCATCCCGACCATGCTTTCTGGCATCCAAAACCAATGGTGCAACCGTATTAAAGTGACTTCTGATGTCCTGAACCACATCACGTGGCGAAAGTGGCTTACCGGCCTCCGTTGCCGGACAGGCATCGGTACACCGTCCACAAGCCACGCAGGCGTCAAGTGACAATAATTGTCTTTGGGAGAAATCCTGAATATTTTCAACACCTACTTTTCCAGTCTCTTCAAGTTCTTCCAAGGTAACTGGAACCATATCACCGGGTTCCCGTCTAACCAAACAAAGATTCCAGGCTCCAGCTATAATGTGCAACAAGCGTGTAAATGGCAAGGATGCAATAAAAGTAAACACCATAAGACCATGCAACCACCAGATCGTTAAATGCACAGTATCTACATTAGTTTCATTAACACCTAAAAAACGAAACACATGTGCATGCGCATTACCTACATAAGATAACCAAGGATACGCTGTATTTTCGCGAATTATACGCAATCCTTCAATCCAGTAACCCGACCATCCAATAAAAAATATGGCAGCTACCAGAAAAAAATCCGATTGGCGATAACGCACGCTATCGCCACGCCCTTTTTGAAGCATTCGGACCAAAAACCACAAGGCACCAATGGTATAGATCAATCCAAAGGTATCCATAAAGATTTCATAGACTACAAAATACAGCCCTTTATGGATTAGATTTTCACCTTCAGCTCCAAAAAGTAAATGCCCGTATTCCTCAACCGCTACCAAACACGTTCCAATAAAAAGAACCATAAAGCCAAAGAACATTAAGGCATGAAAGCGTCCTGCTTTCTTTTTACGCACACCACTTCTAACAGTTTTTTGAGTAAATACACGCTTAAAAAGTGCTTTTAAAGAGGCCTTCCAATCTATTTTTTCGCCCGTATCCTTACCAATGTCCCAGAGCTTTCTGCGTTTTAGAATACCATAAATCAAAATGCCCATAGCGGCAAAAGCACACAGATAAAAAAGCGCCTTTGAAATACTGTCTATATTACCATAAATTTCCCTTGATAACTCATTCATCGTAAATCCGTAATTAATTTTGACACAAAACTTTATTATGTAATGGCATGTCCACTTAGATGTAACCTAAAGCTTTTCGATCATTTCAGGAATGGCCTCATAAGCATCTGCTATCAATGCAAAATCTGCATAATCTAAAAGTGGTGCTTCTTCGTCGGTATTAATAGCGGCAATCACCTTCGAATTTTTCATTCCAGCCAGATGCTGAACAGCGCCCGAAATACCAATCCCTAGATATAAATCCGGTGCAACTATCTTTCCTGTTTGTCCTACCTGATTTTCATTGGGCGCAATTCCGGCATCTACTGCCGCTCTTGAACTTCCTGTACCACCGCCTACTTTATCGGCTAAACCACCTATGAGGCGTTCGTAATCTTCTGCGGTTTTAAAGGCACGACCACCTGATATAACAATAGCCGCTTCTGTAACATCCGGACGTGTACTTTGTTTGATGGAAACCGATTCGAATTGAATGGCCGACGGTAGTATGGAAACATCAATATCTAAAGCAGTGACCGTTGTTTCTTCAGAAGGTACGGCAGGCTCAAATGCCGATTGTAATGCCGTTACTATTACGGGTGCTCCATTAACAGCTACCCATGCCGCAACACCTCCTGCGTGCATGGTGCGCTTCCAGACCAATTTGCCATTGCGATTCTCACAGGCTATGGCATCGGTTACCATTGCGCCTCCTAATTGTGCTGCTGCACGTGCCACGCAATCCTTTCCCTGTGTCGTAGATGCCGCAACAACAAGATCTGCTTCGCGCTGTTGCGCTATTAAAGCGATAGCTGCTCCGTAACGATCAGCTGTTGCATGCGCCAGAGTAGCATCGCTTAGCGTAAATGTTGGCGCATATGCTGACGCCGCCACTGCAGCGGCTTCAATATCATTACCAAGTATAGCGATTTCTATTTCTCCGTTTGCGGCTTCGGCTGCATTTTTAGCAAGCGTAATGGCACTTCGGCTGGCATGCCTTACATCATTTTCCTGAACTTCTGCTATAACTAAAATTTTCATACGTTTAAATTTTGATAATTCATTGATTTTATATTAATTATAAAATTGAGAACGTATGCAATCGCTACGCTCTCACATTAAAAATTTTAAACATTCCCTTTTGTGAAAAAATGCTTAAATTTTGTTAATGTTCGTTTCATCTATTCTGTATTATTATTTATATATCAATTAAAGGACACCAACACCTTTTAGTTTATCAATAAGCTCGTCCACACTGTTTACACGTACACAATTGCGTTTGGCGCTAAGCGTTTCCATTGAAAGTACTTCTACCTTAGCATCAATAGAGACTCCCAATTCATCTGGTGTTTTTGAATCCAATGGTCTGCGCTTGGCTTTCATTATTGCCGGAAGTGAGGCATATCGTGGCTCATTAAGCCGAAGATCGGTCGTTATTACTGTCGGCAATTCCATGGATACATTTTCGATACCTGAATCTGTTTCGCGTGCCACTTTCACGCGGTTGCCCTCAAAACTAATATTAGAGGCAAAAGTGGCCTGGGGCCAGCCTAGGTGACAGGCCAAAAATTGACCTGCCTGATTATTGTCCCCGTCAATGGCTTGTTTTCCCATAATGATAAGATCGGGCTGCTCTTCATCGGCAACTGCTTTAAGCAGATTGGACACGACCCAAGAATCCAGTACCTCATCTGTAACGATATGTATCGCACGATCTGCTCCCATGGCAAGTGCGATACGTATTTCTTTTTCACAATCCTGGGAACCTATGCCTACAGCGACAATTTCAATATCGCCTCCTGCTTCACTGCGTTCTTCCTCCCTAATTCGTAAAGCTTCTTCTAGGGCTATGGCATCAAAAGGGTTTATTACACAGGGTATTCCATCCAGATTAACAGCTGTTTTTGCATCGTTTAAATGGATGGGCTGGTCCGGATCGGGAACCCGTTTTGTTGGAACTAAAATTTTCATCTGTTTAAATTTTATTGTTTTTATAGGTCAGATGTAATTCGCCAATATCATTTAGGTTGGTATCAACTTCCTGTTATGGCTCATTTCATATTCTATAATTCTTATTTATTTTTTTACCTTAAAAACTCGAGACCTATACATAAGCAAGATCTTGATTTCGCAAACTATTTAACAAAGAATCCTTTCCCTGTTCGGATCATACACACACACGTCGTGGCGTTTACACTTAATCCGTTTTCCAAAAGACTCTATTTCATATTCTTTGGTATCCAAATAAGCCTTGGGTACATAGGCATAAGCAATTGTTTTACCAAAGGTATGGGAGTATGCTCCCGATGTCACGATCTCAACAACTTTACCGTCGCAGTATAACGGCTCCGATCCGTAGATCTCGGTTTCTTCTTCCAGCTCAAAGAAGCACATTTTAAAGCGCGGTCCTTCTGCTTTGATTTTAGCAAGTGCGTCTTTACCAATAAAATCTACTTGCTTTTTAAGGTGTACATTAAACCCTAATCCAGCACAATAGGGGTCGTAATCGGCTGTGAGGTCTCCACTCCAATAGAAATAACCTTTTTCTACCCTACAACATTCCAAAGCACGATAACCAACATTGGTTATTCCAAATTCTTTTCCTGCTTCCATAAGTTTTTCATACACATAAGCGGTATATTCTACTGGTATATGCAGCTCCCATCCCAATTCGCCGTGATAACTTACACGTAATGCCTGAACCGGAGCGGAGCCTATGTGTATTTGTTTGCAAGTACCAAACGGGAAGTCTTCATGCGATACATCATCAAACTTTGTTATTAATGTTTTCTCAAGCACCTTACGGGCATTGGGTCCACAAAGATTAAGTACGCCACGTGACGATGTACAATCATAGGCTACACAGGCTTCACCATCTTTTATATTCGTGTTGATCCAATCCAAATCGTGGGCGGCAAACGAGGTACCAGTTATCATGTAGAAATGATCTTCGCCTAATCGAGCAATCGTAACATCACACTCAATACCGCCATCTTTATTGCACATTTGAGTATAGGACAAGCTTCCTACCGGTTTATTCATATTACGGGTACATAAACGTTGTAACACCTGCAAGGCATCTTTACCCCGAATTTCTATTTTACCAAATGAGGTCTGATCCAAAATAGCTACGTTCTCACGAATGGCTTTCACCTCGCGACCTACATGTTCATGCCAATGGGGTCTGCCCCACGCCATCTCTTCTTTGGGTTCAACGCCTTCGGGTGCAAACCATAATGCACGTTCCCAACCTGTTTTCTCACCAAAACAAGCCCCTTGTGCTTTCAGTTTATCATAAAGCGGACTGCGACGCAGGTTACGCTCCTGCTTATCTTGTTCATGAGGCCAAGCCAAAGTATAATGTTTAGGATAGTGCTCCCAGGTACGTGCTCCTACATATTTATCGGCGGTATAGTGAGGCGCTCCAAAACGTCGGATGTCCTCTGAATAAATATATAATTTGGGTCGACCATCCAATATCCACTCAGAAACGGCTTTACCTACTCCTCCTGCTCCAGCGATACCAAAACAGTTCATACCTGTAGCCAAAAAGAAGTTTGACACTTCAGGAGATGGCCCTAACAAATAATGTGAATCCGGGGTATATCCATCCGGTCCATTAATCATTTGGCGTACTTCGGCATTTTCAAGGATTGGTGTTCTTTCCAAACCAGGAATAAAAAGCTGTTCGAACTGATCGTAATTAGGCTCAAAAAGCTGAGATACGAAATCCCAAGGCATATCGCCATGGTTATACAATATTGGAGCCAGCTCGAATCCTCCAAAAATTAACCCACCGACTTCTGAACGGTAATATACGGCTTTGTCCGGATCGCGTGTAACAGGCAGATTACGTGGCACGCCTTCCATTTCTTTAGTCACCATATATTGGTGTTCCATAATGGCGATAGGCACATTAACTCCGGCCATTTGCCCAACACGTCGTGCCCACATACCAGCACAGTTCACAACGGTATCACATTTTACAATGCCTTTATTAGTAATAACGCCCGTGACTTTTCCATTTTCCTTTTCAAATCCTTCCACCATAGTGTTTCGGAATATACGTCCGCCATTGGCACGTGCTCCCCGAGCCAATGCCTGGGTTAGCATGGAGGGATCGGCATAGCCATCGGTCGCACAGTATACACCACCTACACATCCATCAAGTTGCATAATCGGAAACTTTTCCTGGCATTGTTCGGGTGTAAGTATTTCAACTTCCAAACCAAAGGATTTTCCTTGTGTGGCAATCTTGCGAAGTTCCATCATGCGTTCTTCTGAAGATGCCAAGCGGAGTGACCCTACTTCATTCCAACCAGCGGGTTGACCTGTAATTTCTTCCAGGCGGCGATACAGATCGGCAGAATATTGCACCAATCGTGTTACATTACGTGATGAACGGAGTTGGCCAACCAAACCAGCCGCATGCCATGTGGCTCCATTGGTTAAATCATTTTTCTCAATTAATATCGCTTCAACACCACGCTCTGCAAGATGATAAAGCACACTCGTACCCACTACGCCACCGCCAACAATAACGATAGGTGCATAGTCGGGCAAATTAGATTTCGATGTAGTTTCTGTGCTCATTAGTTAATTATTGTAATAGGATTTTGTTTGTCACTGAAACAACCATTATGTTTAATATAGGTATAACAGTGTTTAATATAAGTCAAATATATAAAAGTACTTTTACATAAAAAACTTTTTTTAGTGCCTGAGTATAATTTTTTTTAGGGATATAAATTGACACCCAACTAATTGAAGTTTTCACTGACGTTTTAAAGTTGTACCTTGTGCGCATAAAATTTATGCAATAACATTTTAAAAAAAATAATGGAAGACGTATTAATAAACCTTGGCAACCAAATTAAGAGGGTTCGCAAAGAAAAAAACATGAGCTTAAGAGAAGTTGCAAAAAGATCTGGAGTGAGTATTGGCTTAATATCTAAGATAGAAAACTACAGAACAACACCATCGCTTCCTGTATTGCTAAAAATAATGCAATCTTTAGAAATAAACCTGTTAGAGCTCAATTTAAAACAATCTAAAGCAAAAAAATACATTCTTATCAGAAAAGGTAAAGGTAAAATTGAAGAGCGTGATGATTCAGAAGGTTTGGAATACACTTTTTTATTTTCAAATCATATACCCGAAAGCACCTTAAGAACATATCTCATTAAAATAAATGATGGCGTATACAGAAAACCGGTTGCCGGGGATACTTATGAAATGGCTCATGTACTGCATGGCAAACTAGACTATATTCTTAACAAGGAAGTGGTAACCCTTAATGAGGGAGACACTATATTTTACGACGGCTTATTACCTTTGGGATGGAACACCAAATATGACACTAACGCAACTCTATTGAAAATGTACTGGATTAAACGATAATGCTTGGTTTAAGACAACCTGAAAAAATAAGTTTCTACCATACGAGTTGCGCATAACTGCAAGTGAAAGCTTTCGGACTCACCTTACCAAGCTAAAATGTCCTTTATAAATTTTAACATCTCCGTTGGTCTTTACGAGTTCGGCGACGTACCAATAGTCGGAAGCAGGTAGTTTGGCTCCCCTAAACAATCCGTTCCAACTATTTTCCTTTGCATTAATTTGCTTTAGTAGTTTTCCATAGCGATCGTAAATAGACACTTTGGACGCATTGGTATAATCATAGCTTAATCCTAATATTTGCCAGGTATCGTTATAACCATCGTCGTTAGGAGTGAAAAACTTTGGAAACCCTAAGATAAATAGCTCTATTTCTGTGATTCCACAGCCTTCTTTACTTCTAACATACACTGTATGTGCTCCTGCTAATACATTATTGAAATATGGTTCGTCTTGATAAGGGCCAAATTCATCATCTAAAGCAAAATCATATCCTTTGCTCTCTACATTATTAATGGTTATACTGTTATTATTTGTATTCTCAACAATATCAATATCGTCTAGACTAGTTGTTGGTAATGTAGACTCTGAAACATGTACTACTCTAGGCAATGAGGAACATCCCAAATTTGAAGTTGCGATTACCGTATAATCGTCTGGCACGGCTACAACAATTTGAGCTTGGACGCCTATCTCTTCTCCTGCACTGTTAGTCCACCTATAACTATAATCATTGGATTGTGCACTGTAAGTTTCTAATACAATTGATTGTACCAAATTGGTACAAACCACCCTGTCTTCATCTACTTCAAATTGAGGCAGTGGATTTACAACAAAATCCAGTTCAACCGAGGCATAACAATCTGAATTCAAAGGGTTAATTACGGTAGCGGTAATGATCTGCGTAGGCGAAACAAAGGGGTTTGGCAATGGTGTCGGCAATACACTACCATCGGCACTGGTATAAACCACATCCATTCCTGATTGACCTCCTAAAATGGCTGATTGAATTGTAGAAGTATCAAATTCACCTAGCCCATCTGTTGTATCTACTCCATTATCACATAGTGGCGGTATAATAACAGGAAAAGCTTGTGGTTGTTGATCTACCGAAAAAGTTATTTGTGTTTCATCATAACAAGAAATGTTGTTATTGGTATTTGTAGCGGTGTTGGTTACCCTTGCTGTTATGGTCTGTGTTTCTGTTCGAAATATACTTGGAAAAGGACTTGAAATTGGATTGCCATTAAAATCCTGTAACGGATTGCCTGAAGTGTCAAAATACTCAACCAAAACATTAGTCTGTCCTTGCAATAAATCGGATTCTAAATTAGAGGTATCGAAGGGATAAGATATACTATCGTCTGTTGGATCGTCCTCGCATTGCACCGCAAAAACCACAGGATGGGCAATTGGCAATGCTTCTACCGTTAACGTTACGTGATTCCCCAGCCCCAAACAAGCGTTTAAAACATTACTGTCTACACGCACATAAATATCTTGTTGATTAGGGTAATCTTCATTTCTGTGGTTACTAATATCCGATATAGGGTTTATTTCCGTTAAAGCATCTACTTCATTGTTATAAAAACTAACGGTAATATCCCCTCCGGAAAACAGAGCTTCTATTTGGGCTTTTGCATCACTAAAATCAAAAGTTACTATTCCATTGCGCTTATCACCATCAACTTGCTCATCATCACAAACCACATATTGTAAGGCTTGAAAACTTGAAGGGATTTGCGACACGCCCACTACCAATTGTATCCTAGCTGCTTTGTAGCAACCAAAACTATTTTCCAACCGCGCAAAAATTTCATTATCTGGGGAACTTAGATTTGGATTATTGGGATAATCCAAAAAATTTGTTATTCTATCTGTCAGCAATCCCGTTTGTACCTCGGCCAAAGTTTGATAATAGGTGATTTCCAATCCTGTTTCATTAGTTATAAGGATATTGGCCTCGGTTAAATTAAACAAAGTTTCTCCATCGGTATCGTCATCACATTGCTCAAGGGTAACACCTGTTGCTAACAGTACTGGCGTAGGTAGTATCACTATATTAAATGATACATCGGTATAGCAATTTGTATTTGCATTGTTACTTATCCTCACAAATATCTCCTGCTGATTTAAAACGCTATTGCTATAGGTTCCTGGACTGACTATGGATATAGTTCTGGAGCTATCTTCAAAATAGGCAAATGTATAATCTGATGCTAATCTACCATTCAATAATAGCGCTTCATGTTGCATGAGATTAAATGTAAAAACCCCATCATTATCATCGTCACATCCTTCTAAATCAGGAATATCAGTTTGTGCCAATGGCGCAACTGTTTCGCTAACGGTTACATTTACGGGAGTTCGTACATCACTTTCACACCCCAATAAAGTTTGTGTCGCATAGTAAGTAGCGTTAACTAATGAATTTGTAGTATTTAAAGATACCCCGCCAATTGCATTTGCGTACCACTTAATGTCTGTTCCTGTTACACTAATATCGGCTATTGTTGCATTATCTATATCGCAAAAAAACTGATTTGGAATAGCTGTAGGTGATGCTGTGTTTTGTACTGTAGCGACAACGGGGGTTCGGGCATCTGAAACTCTCCAGCTACCATCAAAAGCTTCTGCATAAAAAGTTGTTGTAGCAGTTATTATAGGCGTGACAAAGGTTGTCCCAGTACCTAAAAAGTTGCCTCCACTTGGCGCATCGTACCAATTGATACTTCCTGTTGATGGCGTAGCTGTTAAAGTACCCGATCCATTAAAACATACAATATCTTCTGTAACATTTAACACTTCAGGTGTTGGCAAAACAGAAACCGTAACGGTTCCTTGATCGCATATATTAGGAAACTGCTTGTCGCATAACTCGTATACAATGGTATAATCCCCAACTGGTGTGTTAGCTGTTAAATCTACAGTGCCATCATTGTTAAGCGTTATACTTCCGGTTGCATCTGGATTAACAATAGTCATTGATACATCATTTAAAGTTACTGGGGTAGCATCTTTTGTATCGTTGTCCAATACATTTAAAAGGACTACTTCTCCTGTATCACCGTGAGCATCGGGCGCTTCATCATTATTAGCTTGAATATCTGGTGGTATAAGGCTACAGATATTGTCGTAGGTATCTTTTACATCTGCTGCTGTAGACCTGTTATCCGTAACATGGATATAGGCTATCTGCCCGTTAGTATCCTCATTTGGTGCTGGCGTACCTGGTAAATTGTCTCGTGCAAAAATGAGGCTGCTACTAAACTCATAATAATTACTTGAATCATTATAGGTTGTCACCAAATTATCATTTACGTAAACATCAATAACATTTGTAGCGGCATTCCGTGTTAAGGTCAAGAATGTAAATTGCGAACTGCTGAAGACATTGGAAGCTATATTTCCTGTTGGATAAAAATTTAGGTTGGAACCATAGGCATATATACCATTGTCTGATTGTCCGTTGGAAAAATCAATTATCCGGTAATATGTATTATTTACAACTTGATTAAACTTTATTATAATTGTAATGGTATAGTTACTAAAGTCATCTCCACTATGCCTTGTATATTTTAAGCCCGTTTTTTGTCTAAAATTATAGACACTTTTTCTTGCCGATGTACAAAAGGGCGACATGGCCACATTAGATGTATAAAAGTTTGAAGAAGCACTGGGATACCCAGAGTTTCCATTTTCATTATAATCTACTTCAGACAGGTATTTTGAACCGGGCATATAATTAGCAGGATCGGAATTAACCAATTCTTCGTTTAAAAAGAAAAAATGATGATCTGTTTGAGCATAAAGCAAACACCCTAAGAAAAAGACAAATACCACCAAGAATCTTTTTAAAACCATAATCCGAAAATTGCTTTATACAATATCTTTTCTAAACCTAACTATATCTATTGGCAGATTTTTTAAATTGTAATTTCAACAGACCAGTTCGCTTTTTTATAAATATCTAAAACAACTCTTCCATTAAAACCTTCGTCTGTTCTAAATGTAACTTCAATTTGTTTATTTGGAAATTGTACATTCTTCATAATCATGTATGCGCCATCCCTTTCTACCAAACTTTTCCCAGAATCTGATATATTTACTATACTTGGCATTATTTGCCTGCCGTTATATTTAAAGGATATTCTAATAACATTTATTTCTGGTGCTGTAATAATGCTAGGATTCTCTCTGGCAAATACATTTTTAATTTCCCTTTTCGATATGACGGCATAAGAATATTTGTATTCCCCTATATAACCCCCATTCTCAAAATAGCTATTTTGTATAGTAACTTCTCCTGAGACTTTATCCCTTAGGATTAACTTTCCTTTGCCATCCATTTTCCCTTTACTAAACTCTCCGGTATAAGTATTTCCATTTCCCCATTTGTAAGTACCGTCACCATGTGGCACCCCTTTTTTAAACATTCCTGTATAAGAATCTTCAATGCCATGAGCTTCACCCTTTCCGCTTGCTAAACCTTTTTTGCATTCTCCTGTATAACTTTTATTAATAGCTTCTAGTTTTACTACACAAGTTGATTGCGACAAACTGAATTGCATAAAAAGCAGGTTCAAAACAATTATTGGAAAAAGCGTTTTCATAAGTCTTAATATATTTTTATACCTCATTTTCGAAATTAATTAGGGCAATTTGTGTCGATTACAGAATTTCCCTCTAAGTTCCAACCAGAGTCAATGTCTATGCACAAATGATTTAAAGCTGTAACCGCTACATCTACTGTTCTTGGGGTATTATCGTAATTCTTTATAGTTTCTACAGTACTAACCTTAGCATCTTTCCATACTGTATTTGTCAATGTACCATCATATCCATTAGGACTTGAATCTATGATATCTGTTCCCGATCCTTCATTAAGTTTCCAATGCAACAAAACATTGGCATATTTTGGATGGGTATTATCTAAAACTTTGCATTTCCATTCCTGAATTTCAGACTCTTCTAACAAACTATTGTATAGTCTAACTTCTGCGACATATCCTTTGTACTTCCAATTAAAATTCCCATCTGCTCCTATGGTAAATGGTAAGTTGTTATCTATATTACCGATAGAAGCCATTGAGGCACTGCCCTTTATTACACCGTCTACATAAACTTTAAGCAAACCATCCCTATCAAATGTCGCACTTAGTGTATGCCATTCATTGTCTGTTATTTCACCTGCATTGACATCTACTCTATTTGTACCGTCCCCAACGTTCACTTTAAAATTTCCATTACTTGGCAAAAATGAAAATACAAAGCCTTTATTGTAACCACTAGCCCAGTTCTTTTTACCCAAAACACCAACATCTCCAGGTAAAGACGACCTTAGCCTACACTCAATAGAAAAGTCTTGATTTTCTCCAAAATTAAAATCCGTATTGTGAGGGACTTCGGCATAGGCATTATCAAACCATAACTCGGTATCACTATTTAAGCAGTTGTTTGCTGGTGGAATAGTTACTTGCTCTTCTGTCGCCTTAATTTCCTTATTCGGAATAGTATCGCCACTTGCTATAACAAAAATGGTTCGTTCTTCGTCTGATGGCCCGCTATGTGATGTCCCTAAACCTCCATGATCTGTACTCAACAGGATTAACCAATTTTCATTGTGGTAGTTATCTCTATTCTTTAAAACTGAAATCATAGTTCCTATTTGGGTATCTACCGTTTCAATCGCACTTATGTAATTTGGGTTGTCTGGTGTAAAACCTGTGCTATGACCCGCAAAATCCACATTAGACAACTGAACGAACAATACTGTTGGATCATTATTGGTCAACTCATTTGCTACTGCATTTTTTACATCATCATCGGTATCTGAATTTATTACCACATCTGCTTGTAAGGATGCCATATAATCGTTTATGGGATTCCACTGAACAATGGATACCGTTCTGTACCCTGGATTAGCTTGTTCTACATGTTTAAAAAAATGCGGGTACGCACCAAAGTTTGGGTCGGAATAGGAATTATTGGTTACGTTGTGCTTATCTTGCCACACACCACTTAACATTGAGGTCCATCCTGGACCACTACTTGTTGTAAATAAACAACGTGCGTCTAAAGAATAAGTAGCATTCGAAATTAGTGCATCTACATTTGGCGTATTAGCAACCATTAAACCATCTGGACGACAGCCATCAATGCCAATTATAAGCACTTTATTCTTAACCACTTCTGGTTCTGGATCCGGATCAGTGATTTCTTCGCTATTGGTCGATCCAGAACAACAAACAGTTATAAGGCAAACTGAGCTAATTAAAATAATATAGCCTATTTTTTTAATATTCATGATTGCATATATTATGGTAGAACACCCACCTTTAATAAGTAATTATTTAAAGATGGGTGTCATTGATTCAAAATTAACTACTACTTCAAAAAGTATTTTTAAGGTACTGGCTGTCCTACGGGAGGTAAATCTTCGGTTACCCAGTTATTGTCAAAAGTTCTATTAAACAACATTACCTCGGTTACCTTAATTGGTACATCTTCACTACCATTATCTATAAAAAGTAAGACTTTAGATAAATCAAACGTATGGTTAGGGTCATCCAAACCAGAACTACCAACTAAAATTCTTTGTCCATCAATATACGCCCTGTAATCGGCCTCACCAACCGTTACAACAATTCTATGCCAGGTATCTGCTTGAATGGCTCCTCCTCCGGAACTTCCTACACCTCTACCCCATAACCCTCCTGAAGGACTTATATAAGTAGAACCATCTCCTGAAATATCGAGTCTCGTATGGAATAGGTTTGAATATGCTCCATAAGATGATGCAGGTACGCTAACATCGAAAACAAGGGTATAGTTATTCACCTTGCTCCCTCCTAAGGTAGCAGGTAAATTATGTATCAACTCAAAGTAGCTTCCACTTGCTGTAAGCACAGCTCCATCTCCTGAAGCCATTCCTGAAGTAGCACTATGCGAACCCGATCCTCCATCTTTGTCCTTTGGCACTAAATCTGTACCAATTGTTGCCTTGCCTAAATTTGAAGTATCGTCGAACTCCCATTGCCCAACAAGTATATCTGCTGCCGGAGGTAATGGTAGTACAGATGCCACTATAAAGAATGCTGTTCCAATAGAATCATCTGCATATACAATATTGAACTTTAAGGCTTTTGATGAGCCTGGCCCAATCTCAAGTTCAGCAAGAGAAGTAGTCATCGATAATTTAAACTTATCTCCTGAGGCCTCAGCAGAGGTAAAGTTTAAAAGAATGTCTCCAGTTGAACCATCCATAATCTCAACACTATTAATCTGCTTTGAAAGAAACAAATTTAGAACAACTGGCTGCTCACCTTTAAATCGTTCTTCTTTTGTACGATCATATTTTAACTCATCTATTTCTGCTTGAGTATACGACAACCCCGTTTTAGGGTTTGGGTTATCGAAATAATGCTCAAAATTGGACAAATACCTTTCATCGGCCCAACCTTGACCGTCATTACTATCGCAATTGGAGAGTACAACTGTACAAACAATTACAAAAAGTGGCACAAATAATCTTCTATGTATATTTAAATATTTCTTCATCATTTTAAATAGTTTAATCTTTAACTTCCCAAATTTCAAAGTCAATATCATCTGAATCTACACCGAATTGCCTATTTAAGGCTTCTATATAATTATCTGTGTTATCGGAGTTTTCAGAACCAGGATAAGACCAGCGAATTGGATAACCGGGATCGGCTCCAACATTAAAACCAGAAAATGATAGGTCTGGCACTCCTGTCCTCCTAAAGTTAAAGAATGATTCATCGCCAGAGTTCTCTGCAAAGGCTATATACTTTTGCTCTAACAATCTTGTTAATCCAGCATCTCCAGCAATATATTCAGAATCTGAATCGCTCAAAAAACTATTGATGTCCCCACTATCTACACCGTACCAATTCATAGAACCAGCAACGGCATTATCGTAATGTTCTTTTGCACTAACAGAAATCCAACCGCGATGTGCTGCTTCTGCTATGCAAAACTCTTGTTCCCAATAACTTATCCATACCCCAGGCTGTCCTACATAATTCCAGTACTTCTCTTCATTTGGTAAAGAAAGTTCCCCATCTAATCTTAGTGTAATGTTATCGGCTGGGCTTATGGTAGGGTCTGCACCAGTATAAGAATCTGGATTAGTGAAAACATCTGGATTACCTGGATCTGCATCAATAGATGCTTGTGTAGGATCTGCAACTACAAACAACCTTGGGTCTTCATATTCTTTTAACAAGTTGACATAGGTTGACGCATACACTACCGATTGTCTATAAACAGCTATATCTGGGTTATACGTTTGCTTAAAGTTGTCTTCATTTCTATAGGTTAACTCAGCATTATCTGCAATACTTTCCATTAAAGGATACTGGCTTGGATTATTAACTATTCTAGCAAAACGCCCTTTAACATCTAATTGGCTATCATTAGCCTTTTTGCTAAGAGAAATTAAAATTCGTAAGGTATAAGCATTGATAAGTTTTTGCCAATTACTTAATTGTCCATTAAAGTATGCATCTCCAGCCAAATTATAACCTTGATTGTCTGCAATATAATCTCCCAATTCTAAGCTGGCTTCATCTAACATATCCAGCGCCCCTATGTATACCTGTTTTTGGGTATCGTAAACTGGTCTAGGCACTTGTTGCCCCAACAAAGCTTGAGAAAAAGGAACATCTCCCATTCTTCTGGTCATTTCAATGTAAGCTCTTGCTGCATAAAACTTACCTAAAATTTTGTATATAGGTGCATTATTAGCATCTGCTGCTTCATTCATTTTTTCAATATTCCTTAAATCTGAGTAACCTCCAAAACTACCTCCAAATCCACTACGGAAGTTGATATTGTATTCACTATCTGTAGACACCCATATGTGATACTGCATACGAATATAACTATCTGTAAAAGATGTTGTAACTCCAGGAGTCAAACCAGTGAATAAAAGTGAGGGGGGAACTGATGTAGGGTTGTTTGGGTTTTCCCTTAACTCTTCATAATCCAAACAGCTATGTAAACTGCTTAATACAAATATTAGCAGTAATACCTTTATATATTTTATAGTTTTCATATCCTCTTTTTTTAGAATTGTAAGTTTACGTTAAAACCAAATGACCTTTGCGATGGCTGCTGTAAATTGGTATCTCCTGTGCTAAGTGTATATGTATCTAAATCTCCATAGGTATCATCCTTAGTCCAGTAAAGTAAGTTTCTTCCAACTACTGATATTGAGGCTGCCTTAATAAACGTATTTTCTAACATCTTTCTTGGGAAGGTATAAGTAACACTAGCCTCTCTTAATTTCGCAAATGTTTTTTCGATAATATTACTTCTCCAATCTCCCATATAACCTTGTGCCCATTGTTGGTAATTTACTTTTGTTTCATTAGGAACAAATTCTCTGGTATCTTCAATTACATTGCCATCTGGATCCCATGTTACATCTCCCGAAACTACTTGCATACCCGGTATTAGCATGGTTCGAGCATCACCACCAGTTGCAAAGGCAATATTTGATAAATCTCTTTCTGGATGCACAGATTCTGGGTGTGAACCTGAACGCCATAAATCACGCTCGTAACGATCAAAAGTGATACCTCCAAAACGTCCATCAATTAGAAAATTCATAGACCAATTTTTGTAACGAATGGTGTTATTAAAACTTGCCGTAAAATCAGGCTGGGTGTTTCCTAAGTCAATAGCTGGGGTACTTACTGGCAATCCATTTGGCCCAATAATTAACTGGCCATCTGCTGTACGATCCCATGTGTTCCACCAATAATGATTTAATTCTCCTCCTACAAAAGTCCTTCCTTCTCTTTCGGGTATGGTTCCATCTTCAAGTGGTGGTAAAGAAATTAAATAACGTGTATATTTATCCACATTGAATAGCATAGACCATTCAAAATCATCTGTCCTTACGGGCACAACACTAATAGAGGCATCAAAACCACGTGTTTCGGTTTTTCTTCCATTTTGTAAAATCCCTGAATACCCTGAAGCGCTTGAAAAACTTTGTGTAAATATTTGAGGTCCAAAGGTGTTTTCGTAATAAGAGAAATCAATACCAAAACGTCCATTAAACAACTTTAATTCGGCACCATATTCAACAGAAGCGTTAAACTCAGGTCTTAGGTCTGGGTTCTCCAATCTACTTGGATACGAGGCCGTAGGTATGTTTCTCCATCGACCAGTACCAAATTCATTTGTAGCTTCGAATATGCCAAAATCGTCACCTACACTAGCATAGGCTGTTCTCACTTTTAAGAAACTTATAAAATCTGGCATTTCGAACGCATCACTTAATACCGCACTCATATAAACTGAAGGGTAAAAGAAACTATCGTTGCCTTTTATTAAAGTTGAACTTTTATCTATTCTTGCCGTAGCTCCAACAAAAAGTAAATTTTTATACGATAAATCAAAAGAGGCATAACCACTATATACTCCTTTATAAGCCGTCGAACTATTAGGCGTTACTGGATCTACAGAATTTTGCAACGTAAATATCTCTGGAACAATTAATTGAGTTGTACTAGCGCTTTCGCTAACTGTTTTTAAATAGCGTTGGTTAGCACCTAAAGTAGCATCTATACCAAAATCACCATTAAAAAATTTCTGGTTATAGGATAATAAGAAATCGGTATTGTTCTCAAAATATCTAGTATGGTTATATCTAAAGCGTCCTCCACGATCTGGAATATCATAATTATAAATATCTTTAGATATTTCCTCATTATTAGTAAGATCATAAGAATTTAATGTGGATCTTACATGTATATTTAAGTTATCTGAAAACTTATAATTAAACTTTAAATAGGTAAGGATATCGTTTTTTATCCAAGGCCGTTTCCATGCATGCGCCAAAGCATACGGGTTATTGAAACGCCATTTTTCAACGAAGTTTTGCGCTATCCCTTCTTTACCTTCTTGCCATACTTGTCTAAAGTTTCGAACATCATAATGTGCTCCACCCCATATCGTCAAGTTATATAGTGGCGATGTTGGCCCATAAACACCTCTAATTCTGTTATCTGAATTTTGATGGTTAAATTGTAAAGAGCCATCTACCGAAGCTTTGTCTGATATATCTAAATGACCTGCTAAACGAATGGTATTAATATCCAACCGTTGTCCTGGAGTTGAAGCTTTTGAATACCTGTATGTATCAGAAATAGCGAAGTACCCACGCTCAAAATTACTTTGTACGGTAACATTATGTGTAGACACAACACCTACATCCATAAAATTCTTTAGGTTATCCTCTCCCCTAGATATCCAAGGTGTAGGAATTCTATATCCGGTTTCGGGATCTATAGGTGAGTCGAATTGTTCTATTAAACGTCCATCAAATTTAGGTCCCCAAATAGAGTGGTCTACATCATTTTGACCTCCCCCTAAGGTTAAGCCATCACCTCCAGCAATACCACCACCGTAACGGTATATCCCATTATTTCCAGGTCCGTATTCGGTTTGAGCATGTGGAATTCTTAAAAAGCCCGTTTGAAAGGTATTGGAAGTGTTATAGGTAATTACAGTTCCTTGCTTTCCCTTACCTGTTTTCATTGTTACTTGCAAAGCTCCATTTTTACCCAATGATCCATAAAGTGCTGATGCTGCAGCTCCCTTTAAAACTGTTATGCTCTCGATATCGTCTGAAGACAGGTTCCAAAAATCACTATTGGGTTGCGGTACACCATCAACCACAATCAAAGGCCTTTCTCCCCTTAAGTAAATTTGTGGATCTGAAAAGAAATCTGCGCTATTGTTGGTTACAATTACACCTGCAACCTTACCTGTTAAACCTTCAACAAAACTGGGAGGCTGTGCTTTAGTTAAGGCTTCTCCTGCAACTTCTTGGGTAGCAAAACCTACCTTACGTCTTTCTTTTCTAATTCCTAATGCTGTTACAACAACCTCTTCTAATAGTGCTGCATCTTCCTTAAGTATAACATTAATTACATCATCATCACCAACAGTAATTTTTAATGTTTTCATCCCAATATAAGAGAATTCAAGGACATCTCCTTTATTAGCATTAATGGTGTAATTACCATCAAAGTCTGTTTGTGCTCCTGTTGATGTACCTTCCTTAATTATATTAACTCCAGGTAAAGGCACATTACCTATATCGGTAACTGTTCCTGTAATTATCCTTTTTTGTTGATCTTGAACATCAACATAAACTGGTTCTTCTTCTTTCTCTTTTAGAACAATTGTATTACTATTGGTGAATTCAAAATTGAACACCTCGCTAACAAGGCTCTTTTTTAAAAGCTGGTTGGTTCCAATAACACCTTTTTTTAGAGGTACTTTAGGAAAGTCCTTAAACATATCTATTTGATATATAAAGGTGTAATCTGTCTGATCCATTATAAGATCAAAAATTTCATCTACCGTTAATACTTTGTCCGTATTAATAATGATCTTCGTGTTTTGTGATAAGATATTACTAGGTGTAAAACTTAGTAGTGATGTGCAGAATAAGAATATAAAAGATCGCACCATAATAATTAGTAACTTCTTCTTAAACAGAAAAAGAAGATAGGTTGATTTAATTTTCATAAATTTGCATGTTATTGATTGGTTAAATTTTTAATTAATTAGTAATTCTAAAAAAGAGGGGTAAAGCGTTTACTTTGGCGAGCTAATTCTTTGCACTCTCTTTTTGCTTTTTATTTAATAATTATCGTATTGTTTTTTATCTCATAGGCATTTATAAAATTTGTGTTTTTAATTATTGTTAGTATTTCTTCTAAATCTTGATTTTTACTTAACACACCTTTAAAAAGTATGTCTTCCATGCTCTTTTCAGCAAATACCATCTCTACATCGTACCACCTTGACAATACTCTAGCAATTTCTTTTAAAGATTTGTTTTTAAAACTGAAAAAACCGTCACGCCATGATATTTCGGCTGCTACGTTAACTTTCGATATTTCAACAGCTTTAGTTTCCTTATTTAAAACAGATTGTTGACTAGGTTTTAGTGCTTTCTTTTGGATTTCATTATCCAAAACTACTTTCCCCTCAACCAAGGTCGTATAGACATAAGCTTCATCTTGATATGCCTTAACATTAAATTCTGTTCCTAAAACCTCGATTTCTTGTTCTCCTGTAAGCACCTTAAATACGGCTCCTTCATGATCTGTGCTTGGAGACACATCAAAATACGCTTCTCCATATACCAATTCTACACTTCTAGTTTCTCCTTTAACAAAAAACTTAGGATATTTTAATTGTGACTCCGAATTTAGCCAGACTTTTGTCCCATCTTCCAACGCAACAAAAAACTGACCTCCTCTTGGTATTGTTAGGTAATTGTAAACTACTTTGGAAAGCCCTTCTTTATTGCTATTTACTGCCTCGTAAACAATTTTTTCTCCATTACTTTTTACATTGGAATTTGAGTAGGATTGTCCTTCTTCCAGAATAACATTAGAGCCATCCTCAAGAGTTAGTGTTGCCTTGTCCGTTCCTATCTTTATTATACTATTGGTTACAGAAACCTCTTGTCGTTCTATAGGTGCATCTCCTTCTTTATTTATAAATAAAAATACAGCAAGTAATAATACAACACTTGCAGCCACCGCATACCTAAACCAAGGTTTAATACTTCTTGTCGTATTATTCTCCTTTAACTTATTGGAATACTCCTGTTCCCTTAACTGTGCTATGGATTCAGGGAATTGTATCTTGCTCTTAATCTTTATCCAATCGGCTTCACTCCTACTTGAAGCTGTAAGAACCCAAGCTTTTTTTAATTGAATGAACAATTCTTTATTTTCAGATGAGGCCTCGACCCATTGAAATAAAATGGTTGCTTCCTCTTCGGAAGCATTATTTGAAAGGTATTTAAATATTAGGTTATCCATTAAACGAGTTTTTCGCGTCATTAGTTTGTACACCTCAAACTCTGAATACCCTATATTAAAAGTTTATTTTTTTTATGAATTATTGAAAACGATAACAAAAAACACCGATAAATAGTGTGCTAACTTCAAATTGAGTTCCTTGGTAGCCCGTGTCATATTAGCTTCTACCGCCTTAACGGAAACCCCTAGTTCTTCTGCTATTTCCTTATTTTTTTTATTTTCTATTCGACGTTTTATAAAAACCTCTCTACAGCGTTCTGGCAAATCCTGAATAGCCTTATCTATTGTTTCTTTTAATTCGGTAAGATTCATGGAATCAAAATTCAACGCATGTAAGACCTCTTGGCTTAACTGTCTTTCTTTTTCCTGTAATTTAAAATCCCTATACTTAGAAACAACTTTATTATGTCTAATTAGATTCAAACAATTTGACTTAGCAGCCGTATAAAGGAATGCAGGTATACCTGTTTTTTTACTTATCTTTTCCTTATTAAGCCACAATTTAATAAAAGCCTCCTGAGCAACACTTTTGGCCTTATCTTCATCGTGTAAAAACTGCACACAAAAACCAACAATGTTATTGTAGTATTTGTCAAAATAAAATTTAAAAGCTACCCCATCTCCCCGTTTAAAACGGAGAAACACAGATTCTCTAGCAGATAAGACTCTCTCTGTCATGTTTAACCCTCAAGTAACTAATTTAAATATATAAAAAATTCACGGCTTTAACTAATTGCATTTAAAATTAATCAACCTTCCTTTTTATTAGAACGTGCATTGGCACATTGTTGCCTAAAAACACCATCAAACGGATCAAAGTTACCAAAACGTTCCATACTAAACGAATCGATTTGTGTAAACAGCGGCATGTCGTAAATTAATTCAGCTATAATGCGTCCGTACCCTCCTGAAGTAGCTACACCAGCTCCCGAACAACCTGTAGCTACGTAAAGCCCTTCCATATTTTTTGCTTTTCCCAATGTTAATGATGCATCTGGTGTATAGGTAGAAATTCCTGAAATACAATGTGCTATTTCCATATCATGAAACTCTGGAAAAAATTCCTGAAATTTTTCACCTTCATCCATTAGTATATGCCAAGATTCGTCTTCTTTTATCATGTTATAACCGTGCATACTATTGGGTAAGGTTTTAGGATCCACGTGCAAACCGGCTCTATCCCGTATACCAAAAAGCAACGCTTCTCCTTCAGGTCTGCAATAAGTCGAGGCATCCGGAAAAATGGCCATTGGCTGGTGGGGATTAAATAAATCCGGTCTTCGTCCGGTTATCCAATAAATACTCCTTACCGGTGCCATTGGAATCGCCTCATTTACTTGCATAGACAACAAATTACTCCACGCACCAGCTGCATCAACCACTATATCACAGTTAATCACCCCATTATTGGTTCTTACACCTGTTATTTGATTGGCTTCGTACAAAATCTCCTCAACATCCGTATACTGCTTTATAGTTGCTCCACATATTTTAGCAGCCTTAGCATAGTTATTTGCTAAAACAGTCGATTCCATATAGCAATCGCCTTTCATAAAAGCTCCACCTCTCACTTCTGAAATATTTACCCAAGGCAACCTTTCCTTAACTTCTTCGGCAGTAATCCATTCATGCTCCAACCCAAACTCCTTAGCTATTTCCATGAGGTTCCTAACACTTTTTTCGGAAGCATCAGATGCAACCACATGCACACTTCCTACCTTCATAACGCCAGAAGGCTCTTCTAGCAGAACCTCCATCTCTTCTATGGCGGCCATGGTTTCCATAACTAAAGGAATGATTGGTCTTTTTGCTCTAGCCAAGGTTACCAGCGATGCAGCTGCTGCCGTATTACCACTACCAATATAATCGCGATCTACCAATGTCACTTCTGCATTACCCATTTTACTGACATAATAGGCCACTCCAGCCCCAATAGTACCACCACCAATACAACAACCTTTTTCATCATTGATTAAATATTTCGATATAACTCCTTTTTAATACTTCAAAAACGTTTACAAATTTAACATATAGTATACAATGTTTTCATAAAAATCAAATATTTAACCTAACATTAATCTTAAAACAACATTAAATCACTCTATTGGCTCAATATCCAATTCATATCAGATATAAAAGCACTAATGTTAAATAATTGTAATATATGTCAATTTTTATTTCTAAAAATTATATTAATTGTAAAATTATTTTACTTTTGTTAAAATTTTAAAGACAAATATTACAGAATACACAATGAAAATTAACGACAGAGAGTATCCGAAACAAAAAAAGACGATTATTGGCATATGTATGGACGGTACATCATACCCTTATTATGAAAAGGCTAAAGATGTTATGCCCAACTTACAACGTTTTATTAAAGAGGGTTCGTTTGGAATGGTAAAAAGCGTAATCCCTTCATTCACAAACCCAAACAATATGGCCATCACTACCGGTGTACCTCCTGTAGTTAATGGTATATGTGGAAATTTTTATTGGGACACAGAGTTACAGGAAGAGGTAATGATGAACGACCCAAAATATCTAAAAGTTCCTACTATCTTATCTGAGTTAAGTCATAATGGCCGCAAGGTTGCTGTTGTTACCGCAAAAGATAAATTAAGAAAAATGCTGGCTCATAATCTCGATGGCATTTGTTTTTCTGCTGAATTTGCCGATCAGGCAACGTTGGAAGAAAACGGTATTGAAAATGTTGAGAGCGATTTAATGGGTAAAGAGAGACCCGGTATATACGATCCCTACATCTCCGTTTATTGTATAGAAGCTGGCGCCAAACTTTTACAACGTGATCACTACGACGTTATGTACTTAACGACGACCGACTTTGTTCAGCATAAATATGCTCCCGGTAGTGAAGGTGCTAACGACTTTTTGGCGAAAATAGACCATTGGCTTGGAGAGCTTGACAAATTAGGCGCTATTGTTGGTGTAACGGCCGATCACGGTATGGAAGCAAAAACCAATGCCGATGGCTCACCTAAAGTACAATTTATAGAACAATTATTAAACGAACAGGGTATTAAAACGCGTGTTATCTTACCGATTACAGATCCTTACGTAGTACATCATGGTGCTTTGGGTGGCTATGGCACCTTATATCTTGATGACAAATCACAATTGGAAGCCGCGAAGACTTACCTGTTAAGTTTAGATGGTATTGAAAAAGTTTTAACCAATGCCGAAGCTGTTGAGGCTTATGAGTTACCTTCAGATAGAATTGGCGATTTAGTTGTGTTGTCTGATGCCGCTACAACCATAGGAAGAACGCCGGAATGGCACGACCTTGATAAAGTAAAAGAGGGCTTACGTTCACACGGTAGTGAACATTGCCAGGTAGTTCCAATGATCTTTAATAAGAAATTAAATGATGCCTATGCGGAAAAATTAGCCACCGGCACCTGTAGAAACTTTGATCTGTTCCATTTCCTTTCTAACGGATTTTAAACCGGAGTAAAACAAAAACTATTAAATGCAAAATTATGAATGAACAAGTTGGAATTTTAGAAAAAGACGGTCATAAAAATAGCGACGGCATCATTGAGTTCGGTGCGATTATAGATGGTAAACAAGTTACTACCGGAGAGTGGATAGAAGTATATAATCCCTATAGTAAAAAACTAGTGGGTAGAGTAGCTTCCATTAATACTGATACTCTGGATCAGGTTTTAAGAGATACTAAAAAAACTAAAATAAATTTAACCCGTTACGAGCGCTATGAAATATTAAATAAAATAGCGGACGAACTCGAAAAACGGGTAGATGAAGTGAGTCAGATGATCACCGATGAAACGGGATTGTGTTTAAAAGACACGCGTTACGAAGCCAGCCGCGTTTCTGATGTTTTACGTTTTTCTGCCATGAAAGCACTGGACGACGATTCACAAGTATTTCCATGCGATGTCTCCAAAAACGGAAAACCAAGACGTATTTATACAACGCGGGTTCCTTTGGGCTTAGTGAGTGCAATCACGCCTTTTAACCATCCTATGAATCAGGTAGTGCATAAAATTGCACCGGCCATAGCTACTAATAACACCGTAGTACTAAAACCTTCTGAAAGAACACCGCTTTCGGCCTACTATTTCGCGCAATTGGCCTTAGACTGCGGTCTGCCCGCCAACATGCTAAACTGCATTAACGGAAAAGATATTCAGGCAACCTCAGAAATGATGACGGTACATCCAGACATTACTATGGTATCCTTTACCGGAGGTAGTAAAATTGGAAAAATAATCGCTTCGAAAGCTGGTTATAAAAAATTGGTTTTAGAACTTGGAGGCAGCTCTGCCCTACTCGTTTTAGATGATGCCGATATTGACGAAGCTGTTGAAGTGACCATGGCAGGAACCTTTAAAAATTCTGCTCAGCGTTGTACAGCCATACGAAGAATATTGGTACACGAAAGTATTGCCGATGCCTATGCTGCCAAACTAGCCGAACGGGTTAAAGCCATTAAATATGGTGATCCATACGACGAAACCAACGATATGGGAACCGTTATTACAGAAGAAGCCGCCATTGAAATGGAACGACGTGTTCAGGATGCTATAAAAAATGGTGCTGTTTGTTTGGCAGGAAATAAACGTGAAGGTGCTTTGTTTGCTCCAACGGTATTAGATCACATTAAAAACGATCACGAAGTAGTTGCTAAAGAAACCTTTGGTCCTGTAGCACCAATCATTCGTTTTTCAACATTAGATGAAGCCATCGAAATAGCAAACGATACGCCTTACGGTTTATCGGGAGGTGTAGTCAGCAATCACTGGCCATCTATTCAGCGTGTTATTACCGAGTTGGACACGGGCACTGTAAATGTTAATGAAGCCCCTAGCTATAGACTGGAATGGACCCCTTTTGGTGGTGTTAAAGATTCCGGATTAGGATATAAAGAAGGTGTTATAGAGGCCATGAAAGGCTATACCTATGTAAAAACATATTCTTTGCCCTGGGATATAGCCTAGTTATAAATATAATGAGGCTGTCTAAAAAGTGTCATTCTGAATGAAATGAAGAATCTGTTTAAAATTCAAAATATTGACTTACATATAAATAAGATTCTTCACTTCGCTCTGAATGACAAAATAAAACACTTTTTAGACGACCTCAAATCAATTGATTTTAGAACTTTTTACAATTAGTTAAATAACGTACTCCAAATGAAACATCCGTAAGCACTCATCTAATTAAATATGTAAATATACGGATGCTACTTGAGAGCTTTAAAATGAAAAACAAACCTATGAAACCAATTACACGAAATATCTTATTGAACCCCGGACCAGCGACAACCACAGATACCGTTAAATGGGCACAAGCGATACCCGACATTTGTCCTCGTGAACAAGAGTTTGGAGACCTTATGGAATTCTGCTCAACAGAAATCACAAAATTTGTAGGTAATACTGCAGATCATGCTACTGTACTTTTTGGAGGATCGGGAACTGCGACTGTTGAAGCTATATTGAGCTCTGTTATACCTGAAAACGGTAAAGTACTTATTATAGATAACGGTGCTTATGGTAAACGTATGCGACAAATAACGAATGTTTACAAAATTGAGACTGTTGCTTTCGAATCGTCGTCCATAGAACCTATTGATCTCAATGCCCTCGAATCCTTAATTAAGAATACGGATGGCCTGACTCATTTGGCCATGATCCACCACGAAACTACCACCGGATTGTTAAATGATATTACTGCCGTTGGTGCAATTTGTGAGCGACATAATATTAGTTTTATAGTAGATTCCATGAGTGGCTTTGCTGCCATTCCAGTAGACATGGAAGCCATGCACATCGATTACCTAGCTGCAAGCTCTAATAAAAACATACAGGGAATGGCGGGTATTGGATTTGCCATTTGTAATAAAAAGGTATTAGAATCTACTGCTTCCATTCCTATGCGAAATCTATATCTTAATCTGTACGCACAATATGCCTATTTTGAAAAAACGCACCAAACACGATTTACACCTCCTGTTCAAACGTTTTATGCACTAAAACAAGCTATTATTGAAACGCAAGAAGAAACCATAGAAGGACGTTATGCGCGTTACAGTAAGTCTTGGGAAACATTAATTTCTGGTTTAGAATCACTTGGATTGGAATACCTAATAGATAAAAAATACCATTCTAAAATTATTACATCTATTATTGAACCCAATACAGACGCTTATGATTTTAACGAAATGCACGACTACTTTTTTGAAAGAGGATTTACAATCTATCCTGGAAAAGTAAATGACTACGATACCTTTAGAATTTCCAATATCGGACAAATAGATTATAAAGACATTGAGGCTTTTTTAGAAGTATTAAAATCTTATCTTGTAAAGATAAAATTTATACAATAACTAAAACCTTAAATTTTGGAAGACATATTAGTAAATCTCGGAAAACAACTAAAAAGAATACGCGTAAATAAAAACTTAAGCTTAAAGCAAGTGGCAGAAATGAGCGATGTGAGTATTGGCTTAATTTCTAAAATTGAAAATTTCAGAACTACACCTTCGCTACCCGTTCTACTTAAAATAATGCAATCCTTAGAGATCGATCTGTCAGAATTAAATCTAACGTCGAATAATTCGGATCCTTATATTTTAATTAGAAAAGGGGAAGGTATGCTCGAAGATCGCGAAGATTCTGTCGGACTTGAATACACCTTTTTATTTTCGGATAATATATCAGAAAGCAATCTAAGAACTTATATTGTTAGTGTAAAAAAGGACGTGTATCGAGAACCCATTTCGACTGATGCCAAAGAAATCATTTATGTCATTCAAGGAAAATTAAATTATATTATTAACGATGAAGTCATTGTTCTGGAAGCTGGTGACACCTTATTCTTTGACGGCTCTATACCTCATGCTGTTCAAAATATATACAATGAAACTGCTTCTATGCTTAAAATGTACATGATTCAAAAGTATCCCTATTAAATGCAATGAGTCTAACTAGAGAACAAAAGTATTGGAGAAAACGCATTTTTTTCCTTACATGGATTGCTTATGCCGGTTTTTATTTTGGAAGAAAAAATCTTTCAGTAACATGGAGTTCCATGGCAGCCGACCTTGACCTGAACAATTCAAATTATGCCACTATTATTTTTATTTACAGCTTAATTTACACCATAGGTCAGTTTTTAAACGGTTATCTATCCGATACTTTTGGTCCTCGAAAAATTGTTAGTATCGGGCTGTTTCTAGCCGCTATCGGTAACTTTTTCTTAGGACTCACGTTCTCTGTTGGTGTTGTTATATTTTTAATAGGACTCAATGGTTATGGGCAGTCTACCGGTTGGAGTGGTTTGATAAAAAACATGACGCCCTGGTTTAGGACCAACGAACGTGGTATTGTCATGTCATGGTGGTCCACATGCTACGTAACTGGTGGTTTTTTAGCAACCATTTTTGCTACCTATGCTGCCTTCGATATGGATTTTATGAATGAGCTGGGCTGGAAAAGAGGTTTTTACTTTCCATCAGCTATTTTAATAGGCATAGCATTTCTCTATTTGCTTTTTACCAGAAACGACCCTAAGGACATTGATGTTCCTATTATCGTTGAAGACAAGTACAATTTTCAAACAGGAGGCTCTGCGAAATCCGAAAAGCTAAAAATATTAAAACTACTCATTACGAATAAAGCGCTTTGGATTTATTCTAGTTGCTATATGATCTTAAAAATGACACGGTATTCCTTTTTGTTCTGGCTCCCCATTTACCTGGAAAGGTCTTTACAATACGACCCTAATGAAGCGGGGTATATTTCGTCTGTCTACGAACTAATTGGTTTCTTTGGTGTTATTCTGGCTGGATACACATCCGATAAGATTTTTAATTCGAAACGTTTTAGCACAGTATCCTTAATGATGCTAGGCTTAGCTAGCGTTTGTCTTCTACACCCTTATCTGGTTACATTTGGCAAATTCGGCACCATCTTGAGTATTGCATTAATAGGTATGGCAACCTATGGGCCAGATTCATTGATTTGCACTGCGGGTTCTATGGACGTTGGCGGTAAAAAAGGTGCAGGGATGGCAGCGGGAATTATTAACGGTATGGGTTCTATAGGCCAAATGTTTTCTGGCTTTATCGTTGTAGCGATTAACGAAGCCTTTGGTTGGGACAACCTATTTTACTTTTTCGTACTTATGTCCACGATTGGTGGCGGTTTGGCTGCATTAAAATGGAATTTTAAAAGTCCCGAAAGGCATTTGGAATACCCTACCAATACTTAATAAGGATATTAGAAAAGAGGAGTATTCGACATAAGAAAACCGTTAGATTTTGACACAAATTTCCTTTGTAATAGCACTCAGTCTGACACGATTTTGATTAAAAGTAAAGCGCGGATTTTCAATAAAAGCCCGCGCTTTATTTCAACTATTTGACAGCAAGAGGTTCATAATCTGGATTTAATTCGGTAGGAACCGGTGCTTTCATTTTTACCCTCCATGCTTTTAACGCTTCATGTAACTCCTTTACTTTATCAGGGTTTACTTCAGACAAATCATTCTGTTCTCTTTCATCAAGTTCCAAGTTATACAACTCTAATGCACCATCTTCAAAGTATTCGTGCAATTTCCAGTTTCCTCTTCTAATAACACTACCAGGTCGTGTTCTAAACAATGTATCTCTTGCCTGATCTTTTTTAGGATTTCCAGCTTGTAAATAAATTGGAAAATGCCATATTAAACTCCGCTCTGCCAATGTTTTATTCTCTGTTAACAAAGGGTATAAAGATGCACCATCCAACTCTAAGGTTTCTTTACTTTTTACAACATCCAACAAGGTCGGAAAAACGTCCATACCCGTAATTGGGACATCTGTTTTTCTGGGACTTTTAATTTTTTTGGGCCACTTTACCATAAAAGGCACCCTAATGCCGCCTTCATAATAAGACCCCTTACCTGCACGCAAAGGAAATTGTGATGATACACTTGCTAAGCCTCCATTATCTGAAGTAAAAATAACCAAAGTATTATCGGATAGGTTATTGGCTTCTAAACTTGCCAATAATCTACCAATATTTTCGTCCATGGCTTCTACCATGGCTCCATATGTAGCATTGAAACGATTATCTTCTTTAATAATTTTTTTGTATTTGTCAATAAGCTCCTTTTTTCCCTGTAAGGGCGTATGTACTGTATAATAAGGCAAATAAAGGAAAAATGGTTTTTCCTTATTGCTTTCCATAAATTGTATTGCCTCACTTGTAAGTCTTTCTGTTAGATACTCTCCCTTAGCCCCATCTGAAAGTGTCTTGTTGTTATAGGGACTGAAATACGATTTAGGATGTCCCTGATGGGTCCCTCCAACATTTACATCGAATCCCTGTGTTTTTGGATCATCACTTAAGTGCCATTTCCCAACGGAAGCATTTATATAGCCTTGCTTTTTTAAAACCTCAGCTATCGTGGTAAAATCTTCAGCTAAATCATCTGTATTGGGCGTTGGTATTAATTTTCTATCTTTTGACTTTCCCCTTGTTGAAGGACTAACCGTATAAATGCCATGTCTGGGCGTATTTAACCCCGTCATAACACAAGCCCTGCTAGGTGCACAATTGGCAGCTGGTGCATAAGCATTTGTAAATACCACACTTTCGGTTGCTAGCCTATCTAAATTTGGTGTTTGGTACATTGGATTCCCCATAAAACCCAGATCGCTCCAACCCAAATCATCAACTACGACAAAAAGAATGTTGGGCTTTTCTACTTCTGGGCCAGGTACCTTTTTAGATACTGTATTACAAGTGCTAAGTAAAAACAGACTGAGTATGGTACTTATTAATCTTATACGTTTTTTCACACGTTTAAATTTTAGTAATTAATTTATTTTATTGTAATTATAAAATTAAGAACGTGTGCAACCACTCCTTACACTCGTTCTCACATTAAAAATTTTAAACATTTCCTTTTGTGAAGTAATTTTTAAAATTTCTTAATGCTCGTTTCATTAATTTGTTATTATTAATCACATTACCAAATACTATTCTGAAGAAACACTTTCATTGTTTCCTACTAATGCTTCCAAAGCTTCAATTTTAAACTTATCGATCTCAGGGGTTCTATGCTCTTTTTTTATAATAGTGTATAGTTGTTCAATAATCTCTGGATGTGCATCTGCTATGTCATTCTGTTCAGCAATATCTACATCCAAATCATACAATTCAACTTTCGCATTGCCTTTCTTTATATCTTTCCACACCATCTTCCATTTCCCCATTCTAACAGCAACTTGTCCGCTATATTCCGGAAATTCCCAATACAGGTAATCATGTTCCTTTTGATCATTATTCTGGACAAGGGTGTTGTAAAAACTAATACCATCTGTAGTATCTGGCGATTTAATTTGAGCCACATCACACAGCGTAGGCATAACATCCCAAAAGGCAGAGATATGATCGGTAGTAGAACCTGCTTTTACCTTACCTGGCCATGATGCGATCATAGGCACCCGAATACCGCCTTCGTAAACAAAACCTTTGCCCCGACCATACTCACTTCTAAACGGTTTGGCACTGTCAAACCAAGGAGAATCTGTTCCTCCATTATAGGTAGGGCCATTGTCGGAAGTAAATATTATAAGGGTGTTATCGTATTTTCCCGTTGCTTTTAAGTGTGCTATTAGCTTCCCTATATTCTCATCTAAATAAGACACCATAGCAGCATAGGTCGCTTTTGGGAAACGGTTCGGGAAATACCCTTTATTCCCTATATATGGCGGTTCCTCACCAAACTTTTTAATATAGTAATCTACCCAGCGCTTAGGTGCTTGTAAAGGCATATGTGGAATGGGTGACGCCCAATAGATAAAGAAAGGATCGTCTTCCTTTACCGAATCAACAAAACCAATCATTTTTTCATAAGATACATCCGGTGCGTAATATGGCTGCGTATATTTGGCATAACTTTCCACAGCATTCGGATCGGCATCCTTATCTATTTTTGTGTTAGGCGCTACAGTATCATTAGCTAAATGGAAACGCTTTTCATTTTCATATAAATGCAAAGGTGTATAGGTGTGTGCCTGACGCTGACAGTTGTACCCAAAAAAGTAATCGAATCCCATAGTGGTAGGGATCGATTGGGTATGCGGTGCACCTAGTCCCCATTTACCAAACATTCCAGTAGTATAGCCCGATTGCTTTAATAACTTGGCAATGGTAATGGTATTGGATGGTAACGGACGTTGTCCTTCCAAGGTAGAATCGGCTGCCACTTTACGATAGTTCCATACATCTCCAGGTTCACCACGTTGCCACTCGTCGTTCCCTCTAATATAAGAATGCCCCATATGGGTGCCTGTAAGCAATGACGATCTAGCTGGAGCACATACAGGCGCTCCCGTATAGTGCTGTGTAAAGAGCATTCCGTTCTTAGCCAATAAATCGATATTAGGGGTTTCTATTTTTTCCTGACCATAGGCGCCTACTTCGGCATAACCGAGATCATCCGCCAAAATGTAAATTATATTAGGTTTAACCTGAGTCTCTACTGTCGTTTTCTTTTCAGAATGACATGATATGACCAATAAAATCAATAAAAAACAGATGCTGTGTTTAAAATTCATAAAGTGTGTATTTCAATTATCGTTTTAAAGTACAAGTATACGAGTAATTCCCCTATTCCACCAGAAAATAAGGAGGGATGATTCTTTTGTAAATCACCCCTCATTACTTAATTTAATTTTATTCCCATCCCGAATTTTGTGTCAATTCCGGATTTAATACAATCTGATCGGATGGTATAGGTTCTAAATAATAGTGCTCAGGCACCCCGGGAGGTACACCCCAAGGAGACACATACCCTTCGGATGCTCCTCCCTGTATTGGCAAATTATTGCCGTAATCGGCATTCTTTACCCATCTTCCTAGTTTTTCATCGTCGCCATATTCAACCAACTTTTTCCATCGTTTAATATCGAAAACGCGTCCTAAGCCTTCCGCCAAAAATTCAATACCTCTTTCTCTTCGTATTTCCCATAATTCGGGCGCTACGTCAGCATCTCTCGTAGGGTCATTTGGAATATTAGCCAAATCTAAAGGCGCTACAGCACCTCTAGCTCTTAACTTATTAATCGTCTTATCTGCAACTTCCTGAGTAAATTGTCCCAGCTCATACATGGCTTCGGCATAATTCAAGAACACCTCTCCCATTCTAAAAGTAGGAGCGTCGTGCGAATCCCGATTCTGCAAACGACTAATTTTATTAGAAAATTTGTAAAATGCATACCCTGTATAGGTTACATTAAATCCATGGCCTTCATTGAATTTTCTAAAGTGTGGAGAGGTTCTAACTACAAGTCCTCGCCAGTTAATTGTTGGCAATGTTTTATGTTCGTCATCACTCAATGTAGCCATTAAGTCTATATACTCCCTGCTTTTTGGATCGCTGTCGTATTCCCATGTTAATTGATTTCTACCTCCGGTATCCACTCTAAATGGCGGAGGGGTATTAAAATACAATCTGTGATCTCTGTTTCTAAACTCATCGTAGGCATCTTGTTCGCCATCAAAAAGCGGACTCGTATGAATGGTTTGACCATCTAAACACAAATATTGATCTACGGCCTTTTTGGTAAGGTCTCTGTGTCCAATAGAGCTTCTATTGTAATGCGACCATCTACCGTTCAAGATACCAAACTCATAGGCTTTGTAAAGCAGCACGCCTTGTACCCCCTGTAGGGATTCACTATTGAATACCTCATCGTAGTTAGGGTGCAACTCAGGGTGTGCCGCAATAAGTTTCGCTCCCGCATCAACACTGGCTTGCAAATAAGTTGCTTCTCCTCCCAGGCCATGATACTTTCTCCAGGTACCTTCATAGAGTCCAAACCTAGAGATCAATGCTCTAACAACATCGGTATTTACCGTATTATCCCCATTGCCACTCGGGCTAATTAAACTCTCAGCTTCTGTAAGGTCGTTAAGAATATTCTGTGCCAATTGATCTCTCGGTGTCTTTGGGCCAAACAACTCTTCATCTGCTTCTGTTAATGCTCTGTCCACCCATGGTACTTCACCATAATTAGCTATTAGTTCTACGTACACATAGGCTCTAAAGAACAACCCTACACCTCTCCAATGGTCTTTTTCACTGTCTGTTAACTGGCTATTCTCAATATTGTCCAACATTAAGTTTGCACGTCTAATATTAACATACGAGTTATTCCATAAACCAGAAGACGACGGCACGGTTTTACGCTGCCATAACAGCTCATGTCCAACGGTTCCGGCATTATTAACCATTAGATCACTTCCCATTTCTCTAAGAATTGGTGCAAAATCCCAATAACCTGGTAAAATATTAGCATAGAGCGACCAGGCATAGGTCTCAAAATTAGCATTGGTCGTAAATGTTGTAGAAACCGTTAACTGATCTTTCGGCAACTTTTCAAGAAAACTCTCACTACAACTACTAAAGACAAGTAGTAACAAAACGGCCATTATTTTATATATATTTTTCATCGCTTAATAATTAAAAAGTTAAGTTTAAACCAACAGAATAGCTCCTAAGGTAAGGATAGATACCACCACTTCCCTGGGTAGCCAATTCGGTATTTATTCCATCAGGATAATCGTTAAAACTAAACAGGTTCTCTCCGGCTATATATATACGTAACTTGTCTATCTTGTTCTTCTTTAAAATGGTTTCCGGAATGGAATATCCTAAAGTTAAGTTCTTTATCCTCAAATACGCACCATTTAACATATACTTGGTTTGTGTAGTTCTACTAATGCCATAATTAACGCCGCCCAACGGGTAGTTTCTCGGGAAAAAGGCATCTTGATTGTCTGGCGTCCAATAATCCAGTTGTGATTTATACACTACTGAAAACTCATCCAGATAAGGAAAACGCACACGGTTATTCAAGTAGATATCTCTTTTCCCCACTCCATTAGCTAAGAAAGAAAAATCAAAATTCTTGTAACTAAAGTTTCCAAAGAAACCATATTGGTAGCGCCTGGTACTATTACCTATTATCTTTCTATCTCCCGGGTTTTCAAGAGTGTTATTCCCATCGGTTATAATGCCATCGCCATCAAGATCCACATACTTTATATCTCCCGGATTCTGATTACGTCCTTCCCAATGCGGTATCCCTTCTTTCAAGGTTCCCCCTGTTAAATAGTTAGGGCTTGAAGGATCTTCATTCAATGTACCCGGTTCAAAATCATCGATCGTATAATAACCATCTGTCGTATACCCCCAAATCTCACCTAACTTTCGTCCTACATAATACTGGCTCAATAAACCGGCAGGATTATCGAACTTGGTTATTTTAGATTGGTAATCGTATAAGGTCGCTCCTATGCTATATTTAAAATCTCCGATCTTATCATTCCAGGTCAATGCCAACTCCCATCCCGAAGATTCCAGATCAGCTACATTTTCCAAAGGCGCGGATGCTCCTAAAATAGCCGGAAGTTCTGCTCCCGGAGCTAACATATCCAAAGTTTTCCTTTTAAACCAATCGAAAGAAGTCGACAACCTGCTCTTAAAAAAGGCAGCATCTACACCCAAATTCAATGTCTGTACGGTCTCCCAGGTAAAAGCAGAACTCACCAAGTTTGGCAACTGCAATGTTGAGTATCGTGTTCCTGTATCTTCATTTAACCAGTTAACAGTTTGCGTTCCTCCATAATCGGTAATGCCTAAGCCGGGAACGGCTGGATACAACGAGGAAGTGTTTTGGTTTCCAATTTCTCCCCACGACCCTCTTAACTTAAGACTGGACAAGAAGTCTAAAGATTCCATAAAGGATTCTCTTCCTAAATGCCAACCGGCTGAGAACGATGGAAAAAACCCAAAACGGTTACCATCAGGAAATCTAGACGAACCGTCATAACGTCCACTTACTTCTAAAAAGTATTTTTCGTCAAAGTTGTAATTAAATCTTCCAAAATACCCTAATACAGACCACTCTCCATAAGAATCATCGGTCGCTTGGTTACCAGTAGCCCCTGAAAGCGAAGGTAAATCCACATTAATCAGGCCGTTTCTTTGCGCATCAAAACTTTCAAAACTACTTTCTTCATTATTTATACCAGCTAGTACACTAAAGTTATGCTTATTTATATCCATTGTATATTTTCCATACAAGTTCAAAGCATTATATTCTGTCTGTGTATTTTCCTTTCTAAAGAACGTATTAACCGGGTCTACGGCATTTAGAACAAATCATTCCGGGTTTGCCGTTAAGATCTGATTATCACTCGTTGTTCTTGTATAATTTCTTTTCTCAAAAGTATACTCTCCTACTATATTTAAACCTTTAACCAGGTTATAGTCCAACTTTTGAAAAAACCGGATATTATCATTTAAAATTTTAGGAGCTACCTTTAACAACTCCCTGTTCGCCGGTGTATCGTAAGGCACCTCGGTACCATCGTCTAATACAAAATTTCCTTTAGCTGGTGTATAAGGGTTAAAGCTAATAGAGTTACTAAAACTCCCCAAAGGTGTTCTTCTTGTACTATATCTATAAATGATATTGGTAGTCGATGTTAATTTTGAAGTCAGGTTACTGGTTAACGCGGCATTGACATTGTATTTTCTATAACTATCATTTCTGGTTACGATAATACCATCTTCATCACTATAACCTGCCGAAACACGGTAACTCGATTTTTCTCCGCCTCCACTAAAATTAAAATTGTGAATTTGTGTTAATCCGAGATCATTTATCCATTCTCCTATTAGATCGGTATCTGCTAAAGGATACCTTAGCCCGTCCAATTCAGCATAACCTTCCGGGTAAGCCCCCGGATTCGTTTTATATTCTTCTAAAAAATCAACCCAGGCAGGGATATTTTGTCCGGTCCAAAATGGATTTGTTCCCCAATCGTTTAATGCATTTATAAAATCGTAAGTAGACGCCTTGTCGGGGATGTCCTCCGGATATGCCAAGCTAAAAGTAGAAGAATAGTTGAATTTTACCGGTTGATCTCTAGCCGGTGTTTTTGTGGTGATCAAAATAACACCGAAAGCTGCTCTGGCTCCATAAATGGATGTGGCCGAAGCGTCTTTTAAAACGGTAATGGATTGGACATCCTGCGGGTTGATATCTTCTATCGATACAGGTACATTATTCATTAAGATCAGAGGACTTCCTCCATTTATAGATGTTGTTCCCCTAATATTAATTCCTAAACCCGAAGCTCCCGGCTGTCCTGAATTTGTGGTGATTTGCAAACCGGGAATGGTTCCTTGTATTGCTGCAATAGGATTGGTAACCGGACGGTTCCCTAAAACATCTTCCATATCTACAGCCCCAGTGGCCCCTGTTACATTGGCTTTTTTCTGGGTTCCAAATCCTACAACCACAACCTCCGCCAATTCAGCGGCGTTCTCTACTAAGGTCACTTTTATATCGGTTTGATTGCCAACAATGATCTCCTTAGTTAAAAATCCAACATAGGATACTACCAGAATAGCATCCTGACCCGCAACGGTTAAAGAAAATTTACCGTCAAAATCCGATTGGATACCATTAGTGGTGCCCTTTTCCAAAACATTAGCCCCTGGTAATGGTTGCCCATTCGAGTCCAATATGGTTCCAGTAACCTCTATCTCTTGTGGCAACTCCTCAACATCATCACTTTTAATAGTTTCATCAATTGATATGCCAGGCTTTTTTTTGGCTTTAAGAATAATTTGCTTATCGACAACTTTATACGCTATGTCAAAATCCTTAAACAGCTTTTTTAATACATCAGACATACGCTCTTTTTCAACACTCAGCGTGGTTCTCTTTTGATAATCAACTTCCTTATCCTTATATATGAATTTAAATTCTGTGAGGGATTCAATTTTATCCAATACCCTTTCTAAACTCACGTTTTCCAGATCTAAGGTAATCCTTGTTTTCTGGGCATACGATTCATTAGCTTGTAACTGAAACAAAGAAACTATTAAAAAAAGCGTAGTCAGTTTCATTTTTAAATCAAAATTTAACGGAAAAGAAGCCCAGGACTTCTTTAACTTAAGTCGTATTTTCATATTTTTGTTTTGTATTATGTGGTTAATCATTTGTTTAATCACTGATCTGTAAATCGGAGGGTGCTGCAACCACCTTCCGTTTTTTATTTCAAAAGAAACACACAGTGACTATTTTAGTTTGTTGAGATGTTGTGTTACTTCATAGGCAGTACGTTGTTTTGAATGGTTAGTTATAAATTATTTAATTGTTATCAGGTTGTTTCTAATGGTATAGTCTATAGAGTGAAGTTCATCAATGTATTTTAAGACTTCCTCAATAGTCTCAATATCAAACGTAGCCGTAATAAAATCTTTGCCTAACACTTTATTGTTATTTTGTATGACCACATTATAGTGCCTTTCCAATTTTTTGACGATATCGTCAAAAGGGATATGTTTTAATACGATCTTGCCTTTAATCCAGGCCGTATGCATTTCTATATCGGCTTTATCGATAGTAATGTTACCATAGTTCTTATCATATGCTGCTTTGAATCCTGGTTCTAAGAACGTCGCTGTCTCCGAACTATAGGTCGACTCTGCTTTATATATACTTACAGATCCTTCAACCAACACTGTGTTAATGGTTTCATCCTCTGGGTACGACGACACATTAAACTGAGTTCCCAACACCCTCACATCAATCGCATTGGCATTAACTACAAATGGGTGTTCGGCATCTTTAGCTACATCAAAATAGGCTTCGCCTTCTAAAAATACCCGTCTGTTCTCACCTTTAATAAACTTTACAGGGTATTTAAGAGACGTCCCTGCGTTAAGGTTTACTCTTGTTCCGTCTGATAACGTAATTTTAAAACGTTTACCGTAAGGAACTGTTAATGTATTGTACACCAAGGTATCTTTTTCTGCCCCATTTGTGTAAACTAATTGATTTCCTTTTTGGGACACTACAATATTACCTTTCGCGTCAACTATATCTGATGATTCGTTTAATCTTATAATCTCAATGCTTCCATCTTCTAATTGAAGCGTAATGCTTTCACTGGGTAAAACAGACTCAAATGGCTTATTAAAGTACGTTTTTTGTAGCAAATATCCAATTCCCAGAAGCAAAACTATTAGTGCTGCATATTTAAATATCCTATACATTATGCGTATTGGTCGACGTTCAAAATCAATACTCTTTGCTTTAGGCTCCAACGGGTGTTCCAATTTTTCAACCACATTTTTCCATGCACTATCTATATCTACATGCTCAATAAATCCAATGCGTTGTGATTTCTTATAAAATTGCAGATAATTAGTAAACAGCTTCTTGTTCTCTGGAGTTTCCTGCAACCATGCCTTTAAGTCTTTAAGTTGACTTTTACTTATGCTGTTTGCTGTGAAAGCTGCGATTAGCTTTAAAATAGGATCGTTGACCTTGCTCATTATTTGACCTCTTGTATATTATATATACCTTAAGACCAAAAATGGGTGAAAAAAAAATAACTTTTTTTAAACCAGAAGAATTAAAACAATAGCATCCAACGAATTACGAAGTTGTTTTAAGGCTCTTGAATAGTGCGTTTTTACCGTATTTACAGATATACCCAAGTGCTGTGCTGCCTCCTTATATTTCATATTTTGCAAAACAATCGCTTTAAAAACACCTTTACTCTTTTCAGGAAGCGCTTCAATTTCTTTATATAATTTCTTTTTCTCCTTTTCAACCGTAGCCATATCTGGCATTTCTTCTTCTATTAAGATGTCCAAATGTTGGTCTATTATTTCAAAACGATATTTCGATTGCTTTTTTAACACTTGAAGCGTATTATTTTTAACTGCCTTAAAAAGATAGGGGCCAATAGTGTTATTGAAACTCATAAAGGTCTTGTCATCCCACAACTTAACAAATAGTTCTTGTACAATATCTTCTGCTAACGAAAAAGAACCACAATATTTTAATGAATAAACACTTAAAGGCATATAATACAGATCAAATAGTTCCTTGAACGCTAAAGCATCTCCACTTTTGAGCTTTTCTAGTAACTTTAAATCTCTTGACCGCATAGAACAATTTAGAATTGCAGGAAATATTTAAAATATGAGACTATTTAAATTTCAAAAACTAATTTTAAACAGCCTCTAAGACGACGCTAATATAAATTAACGTGAATCTCGGATAAGAAAAAAGTGTTTTTATTTTAGTTTATTATATTGATATTCAGTATATTAATCAATAAAAACACTTCAAATGCTTAGAGATAAAGTTACTGAATTCTTTGTAGAATTGGACGATTTCTACAAA